>JAUNRO010000015.1:0-13731 GCA_030544185.1 Propionibacteriaceae bacterium
CGGGTGCAATCAACGGGCGCGGGCGCTGGATGCGTTCCTCACCGACGTCTATACCGGGCAGCAGATCATCCGCGATGGGGTCGTCGGCGAGTGGGTGGTCGACAACGCACCGGGCTACGTGAGCTCGGGTGTCCTCGCCCGCGGCGTCCGCGCCCACATCGCCGGTTTCGACATCGTCACCGCCGGTGACGGGCGGTGGCTGGTGCTGGAGGACAATCTCAAGATCCCCTCGGGGATGGCGTACGCCCTGTGGAACCGCCAGCTCGTGACCCGCTTCGCCCCCGAGTTCGTCCCGCCGGCGCCACTGGTCGGCCACGACGCCATCGCTTCGACGCTGCTGGAAACACTGGTCCGGGCGGCGCCGCCCCGGGCGGGAGACACCCCGCACGTGGTGATGATGTCGTCGGGAACGGACAACTCGGCGTACTCCGAGCATGTCGAACTCGCCACCCGCATGGGCGTGCCCCTGGTCTTCCCCGAGCACCTGATGGCGGGCGACGGCCACCGGCTCGTCCGCCGCACCGGGGTCACCGCCACGGCACCGGTCGAGGTGATCTATTCCCGCGTGGACGAGGACGAGCTCGTCGAGTGCGTCGGCGCCGACGGTGAGATCCTGCGCGATGCCGTCCATGCGGCGCTGCACCGGGGCACCCTCACGATCGCCAACGCGTTCGGCAATGGGGTCGGTGATGACAAAGCGATCTATGCTCTGGTACCACAGATGATCGACTACTACCTCGGTGAGAAACCGATCCTCGACAACGTGCCCACCTATCTCTGCGCAGAACGCGACGAGCTCGACCACGTTCTGGAGCACCTGGGTGAGCTCGTCACCAAACCCATCGACGGTTTCGGTGGGCGCGGGGTCGTGATCGGGCCCGATGCCACTGAAGCGCTGCTCGAGGAGCGGCGGACCGAACTGCTGGAGTGCCCCGCGCGCTACATCGCGCAGGAGACGGTGAACCTCTCCACGGTGCCCTCGTTCGACGGCCAGGCCCTGCAGCCCCGGCACGTCGACCTGCGCGTGTTCACCCATGTGCGGGCGAACGGCGCCGGGACCGAAGCCGTCACCCTGCCCGCGGCCCTGACCCGGGTCGCCGCGGCCGGCAGCCGGATCGTCAACTCCTCCGCAGGCGGGGGCAGCAAGGACACCTGGATTCTGAGTCCCGCAGGGCGGGCGTCCGGCGCCGAGGCCGACGAAGGGAACTGACTACATGTGTGGGTTGTGCGGCGAGATCCGTTTCGACGGCGAGCCGGTGGACCTGAGCGCGGTGCGCGCGATGACCGATGCGATGGCGCCCCGAGGACCGGATGGGTCGGGCGTCCACGCCCGCAGCCACTTCGGTCTCGGCCATCGCCGGCTCTCCATCATCGACCTCTCGGCGCGCGGCGCGCAGCCGATGGTCGACAGCCAGCTGGGCCTGTCCTGGGTGTTCAACGGCTGCATCTACAACCATCAAGACATCCGTGACCAGCTCGAGAAGGCGGGCTATCGCTTCTTCTCCGAGGCCGATTCCGAGGTCGTCGGCAAGGCCTACCACTACTGGGGTCTCGACTTCGTCGATCACCTGCGCGGCATGTTCGCCATCGCGATCGCCGAGACCGACACCGGCCGGGTCGTGCTCGCCCGCGACCGGTTCGGGATCAAGCCGCTCTATCTGTCCGAAGGCCCCGGCCGCTTGCGGTTCGCCTCGAGCGTCCAGGCCCTGCTGGCGGCGGGCGACGTCGACACGAGCCTGGACCGCGTCGCGCTGCACCACTACTTCACGTTCCACGCCGTCGTGCCCGCGCCACGCACGGTGTTCAACGGCATCCGCAAGCTCCCACCGGCGACCGTGCGGCGCTATGAGCCCAACGGCGCGGTGACCGAGCGCCGCTACTGGAATCCGCCCTATGCCAGGGATCCCGAGAAGGATGGCTGGTCGGCCCAGGAGTGGCAGGAGGCCCTGCTGGACTCGTTCCGCGAGGCGGTGAAGCTCCGGATGGTCTCCGACGTGCCCGTCGGTGTGCTGCTCTCGGGCGGTTTCGACTCGAGCCTCGTGGTGGCACTGCTGGCCGCGAGCGGTCAGCACGGGCTCAAGACGTTCAGCATCGGCTTCGACGCGGCCTCGGGCGAGTCGGGCGATGAGTATGCCTATTCCGATCTCGTCGCCGAGACGTTCGCGACCGATCACCACAAGATCCACATCGACACCTCCCGGCTCTATCCGGCCGTGCTGCCGTCGATCCGGGCGATGAGCGAGCCCATGGTCAGCCACGACTGTGTGGCGTTCTATCTGCTGTCGGAGGAGGTGTCGAAGCACGTCAAGGTCGTCCAGTCCGGACAGGGCGCCGACGAGGTCCTCGCCGGCTATGGCTGGTATCCACCGCTGGAGGATGTCCCGCTGGCCGATGCCACCCAGGCATATTCCAAGGTCTTCTTCGACCGCGATCACGACCGGGTCAACTCGCTGCTGGAGCAGCAGTTCGGGCTTGCCTACGATCCGTCCTGGGCGTACGCCCGGGAGCACCTGTCCGCCGCCGGTGCGGAGACCTCCGTTGACGCGGCGCTGCGATTGGACTCCCAGACCATGCTCGTCGAGGACCCGGTGAAGCGGGTCGACAACATGACGATGGCCTGGGGGCTCGAGGCCCGCGTCCCGTTCATCGACCACAAGTTCGCCGAGCTTGCCGCGCTCTGCCCGCCCGAGCTGAAGCTCTCCGGCGGTGGCAAGGGGGTGCTCAAGGACGCCTCCCGCGGGGTGCTGCCTGATGCGATCCTCGACCGCACCAAGGGCCACTTCCCGGTCCCCGGGATCCGCCATCTGGAAGGGGAACTGCTCGATCTGGTGCATGATGCGCTCGACGGCCAGGTCGCGCGCAACCGCGGGCTCTATCGCCGCGAGGCGCTGGAGACGTTGTATGCCGACCCCAACCGCTATCGCACCCCCATGGACGCCAACACCCTGTGGCAGGTGGCCACCCTGGAGCTGTGGCTGCAGGAGTTGGGCCGCTGACGATTCCCCGCCCGCCGGCGAACGCTGCGCCCCGATCGCCGCCGTCCGCCGCACCCCGACCCAGGCCGATCGTCCCCGATCGCCGCGACCAAAGGAGTTCCTCGTGGACCTGTTCGGACGCCCGACCTTCGGGCCGTCGGTCTCCCCGGACGGCAGCTCCTTCGCCCATCTCGTCGAGGTCGACGGCTATCCGCGGGCGGTGCAGCGCTATCTCACCGACGGGCGGGTCAGCCAGTCCCGATGGGTGTCGCTGCCCGTGCTGGGCCCGATCACGAAATTGCGCTACTCGCCGGACAGCCGCTGGCTCGCCTGCCAGGTCAAACCCGAGGGCAGAGAGCGCAACCAGGTCTGGGTCGTCACCAATGACCCCAACGACCCGCGCTGCTGGCGGGTGAACGAGGCGGACGACATCAACGCCGAGCTCGTCGGGTGGGACGGTGAGCGCATCGCGATCACGGTCGAGGACGACGATTGCATCGGGGAATCCCGCCTGGTCCATCCCGCCACGCACGAGGTTGAGATCGTGGATCGGCGCCGCGGTGGCCGGTTCATCGACTCCTGGCTCGGCAGTCACGTCATCCGCGAGGGTCCGCGCTGTGACCGGCACCTCGTCTTCCTGCGCAACGGGCGCGAGTTCCGGCTGCTGCCGGCGGATCCGGGCTCGACCACCGATCCGGGCCAGATCCTCGACGACAAGAAGCCGCTTCGGTTCTTCTATCGCGATGCGTACGCCGACCTCTATTATCCGGCGCCGCTCGTCGAGCCGGATGACCCGCTCGGTGGCTATGTCCGCGTGGTCGCGCGGACCGACCACGACGCCGACCATGCGCACCTCATCCTGATGACCATCACCCGCGGTGGGGTGTCGCGCCGGGTGCTGGCCACGCGCGACGGGGTCGACCTCGACAGCTTCGAGGTGAGCGAGGACGGATCGATCGTCGCCCTGCTGTGGAATGTCGACGGGGGCCATTCCGAGCTCCAGCTGATGGCGCTGGCCGACGGTTCGCTGCTCGATCCGGTCCCGCTGAGCGGTCAGGTGGGCTCCGAACTGAGCCTGTCCGCCGACGGCAGCCTGCTGGCGGTCACGGTCCAGGGCCCGGGGATGGCGCGCTCGGTCGAGCTCTATGACACCCGGGCCCAGGAGTGGATCGAGATCGAACGGCCGCAGCGGGTCAGGCACTCGGTGGAGCCGACGTTCGAGACGATCACCGCGCGGGACGGGCTGCGGCTGAACGGGTGGCTCTATCGCGCGGAGGAGCCGGAAGGGTCGGGTGCAGCCGAGGGTCCCGGCCCGATGGCCGTGTGGTTCCACGGCGGGCCGGAGGGGCAGGCGCGCCCGGAATACTCCTATGTGTTCCCGACGCTCCTGGCCGCCGGGGTCAGCGTGTTCGCGGCGAACGTCCGCGGATCCTCCGGTTTCGGCCGCGACTATGTCCATGCCGACGATCGCCATCGGCGCTGGGCGGGGATCACCGACGGGATCGACATCGCCCAGGCGCTGATCGATTCCGGCCTGGCCGATCCGGCCCGGATCGCCGCGACCGGGCGCAGCTACGGCGGCTACCTCACCAACGCCCTGATCGCCTTCCATCCCGGCACCTTCACGACCGCGGTCGCGATCTGCGGGATGAGCGACCTGACGACGTTCTATGCCAACACCGAGCCGTGGATCGGGGCGGCCGCGGTGTCGAAATACGGGCATCCGGTGGCCGATGCGCAGCTCCTCGCCGACCTGTCGCCGCTGCGCAAGGCAGAGGCGATCGACGTGCCGCTGCTGACCATTCACGGCGCGAGCGATACCAACGTGCCGGTGTCGGAGTCGGACCAGATCGTCGCCGCGCTCCGCGCGCAGGGCAAGCGCGCCGAGTGTGTCGTCATCGACGGGGAGGGCCACGAGTTCACCCAGCCCGACAACCGGCAATGGCTCGCCGACCTCGTCCGCGACTGGCTGTTGGAGAGCTGGGGAATGGGCGCCCCAGCTGACCCACGGCGGCCGGTCACCGGATAGGGAAGAGGCCGGACGGGATCACCGTCCGGCCTCGATGGGCCCGCGATTCACGGGCGGTCAAGGGCTCAGCGCTGAGACGCCCCCGCTGGTGTCGGCAGCGGCTTCGGCTGTTCCGGGCGGCCGGCGCCCTGGGCATGTCCCGGCACCCCGGTGCTCCCGGCATGTGGCGGGCGCCCGGTGGTGTGGCTGTGCGCGGGGCGCCCGACGCCGCGTCCTGGGGTGGGTGCCTTGACGACCGGCTGGACGAACGGGTTGGGGATCGTCACCGAGCGCAGCTCCGCGTTGATGGTGTTGTCGAACCCCGTCGTCGCCACGGGGCCGAAATCCCGTGCTGTCACGACCATCCGGTCGCTATAGAGGTCCACGGTCAGCCCCCGGTTGATATCGCGAGTGACGATCTCGCTGATGCCCGAGGTGTTCTCCCCGCGGGCATCCCACTCGACGTGCATTGCGAGGGTATTGATCGCCCAGTTGCCATCCGGGTGTCCCTCGGCCGTCCGGCGCTGCACGGCCCAGTCGCCGAGCTCGGCCGGATAGTGCGTGTGGCCGTTCAGCATCACGGCGTTCGGGTGATCCGCCAGCATCTCGGTCAGCAGATCGTTGTACTGGTAGGCATTGTGATACCACGGGATCCAAGACGCCGAGTGGGTGTCGCCCAGTGGGAAGTGGGAGATCACGAGCACCTGCTTCTGCTGTGCCGACCAATGGTCGAGGCGCTGGTCGAGCCAGGCGACCTGCTCGGCCGACATCGGCACCTCGGGCTGCCGGGCGTACTCCTGGCCGATCACCAGCACCGGCAGCTCGCCGCCGGCACCGCTCAGCACATATTCGCCGTAGACCTGGTCGCGCTCGGCGAACTGCAAGAAGCGATCGCGCAGGACCGGCCAGCCGCCCGCGGCGTACGACTCATGGTTGCCGATCGCTGCCGCCAGCGTGTCCGGCAGGATCTCCGCGCGCTCGGCCAGCACCCCATAGATCTCGTCCCACTGCCACTGCGCGCCGGTGTCGACGATGTCGCCGACCATGAGCAGGCCGGCCGCGTCGGGCCGGACGGCCTGCAGGTCGAGCAGGCCATGGGACAGATCCTGCGGGTGACCCTGGATATCGGAGACGACCCAGGCCGAGGTGCGCCCGGCCGGCGGCGCGGGCAGGGCGGCGGAGACCGTCACCGAGTCGATGGCCCAATACCAGCTGTTCGCCTCGGCCTCGAACTTCCAGCGGAAGGTCGCGGTCTTCTTGCCGTTCGGCACCTCGATGCGATGGGTCTCATTCGAGTTGATCTTCGACCCGTCATAGTTGTCGGTCACGGTGGTGGAGTCGAAGCGGACGACCTCCCGCTCGGGACCCCCGTCGAAGGACACCGTCACGACCGCCGACTGCCCGGCCCAGCCCCGATAGTGGGAGTCGAACGACAACTCGACGGCCTTGTGCTTGAACACGGGCACCGGCGCGGAGGTCAGCGTCGCGCCGTAGCGGTGCGGCGCGTTGTTGGCGTCGGCGAACTCGTCGGAGTCAACGACCGCGATGACGTCCTGGGCGCGGCCGAAGCGGAATCGCATCTGGTCCTCGGCATCGGTCCAGAACTCCCGGGTTGTGAACGACCAGCCGCGCCACTCAGTGACGCCCACGCCTTCCATCGACGCATCGAAGCCCGACGACCAGCCCGCAGGGGTCTGGTGGGTGAAACCGATGGTGCCCGGTGCGATGCCGGGATCGTCGGCCCGGGGCTGGAAATCGGCCGCCAGCGCATCGAAGCCTTCGCGAAAGAGCACGCCGTCCGTGCCGGTCGTGTCGATCGGTGCGGGGGTGTGCGGAGCCGCGGGTGCGGGCGGCGGGGCTGGATTGCCGACGGTCAGCGGCAGCGGCCCGGCCAGCGACCGGTAGCCGTCGTTCTCCAGCAGATACACCACGTAGTCGCCCTCACCGACACCGGTAAAGGTGACCGTGCCTGCGGCCGCGGGGGCGTACTGCCAATAGCTCGAGGTCTGCACCCCGGGCACATCGTTGCTGCGATAGATGCCGACCCAGTTGAGCGGCATCGGGTTGTCGGCGGTATAGCTGACCCGCACGTCCTGGCCGGCGTCGACCCGGGCTGACTCGAGGGTGAGCGTGCCGCCGGTGTTGGCGCGGGCGGGCAGCGCCGGGGCGAGAAGCATCGTCGCGAACACGACCAGGGCCACGAGGACCCGACCCAGCCGGGTCCGGTCCGGACAGATGATCGGGCGGTGCGGTCGCGCAGCCGGGTGGTCGGCAGTCATGGGCGTGCCTTTCGGAAAACGGGCGGACACGGGGGAGGTCCGGTGCCAGCCGATTCATCGCAGGTCGACGTGAGCCCTGTGTGGCGTGGATCTGAACGCAGGGGTACGCCCCAGTGACCGCCCGGTCCGCTGCGCCGCCAACCTCGCGCGGATCAGCTGACGACGGCTTCGAACGCCTTCGCACTGGGCTGCATCCCGAGCTCCCGCGCCAGGGGCAGATAGTGCTTCGCCAACTCGCGCGCCGTCGTTTCGTCCGCCACCTGCACCCGGTCGGCGGCCGACCTGATCTCCCAGACCGGCGTACCCGCCTCGGCACACTGTCGCTGCGCGGCTGCGAGGTCGGCACCCGCCTGATCGCGGTCGCCGGCCAATGCGGCGAGCATCCCCAGGATGCGATCGACGGGCCCCAGGCTGGTCGCGACCAGCCCGACCGCGATGAACTGACCGCGATAGGGTGCTGCCCGGCGCTGCAGGGCGCCGATCAGACCGGGCCACGGCGGCGCACCCGCCCACAAGGTCTCCGCCGCGAGCGCGAGCGTGAAGGGTGTGAAAGCGGTCGTCGGAGCGTCGAGCACGTCGTCGAGAGCCGTCCGCAGCGGATCGACGGCCGCGTCGGCCCGGCCCGCCTGGGCCAGCGCCAGCGCGATCGCGGCGGGCAGGAGCGTGTTGGCCGGCGCCACGACCCACAACCGCTCCATCGCCGGCCGGAAACCCTCCAGCGAGTCCCGCACCAGATGGGCCGCGAGCCGGTGGCCCGCCTCGGCCGCGATCGCATCCGGCAGGCCGGCGGTGACACCGCGCAGCAGCGCCGCCTCCGCCACCCGGTCGGCCTCCGCAAAGCGGCCCAGATCGCGGTGCAGGGACGCCTTCGACAGCTGCGCCAGCCAGAGCGAGCGCTCGCTGTTAGCGGCGTTGGCGGCATCCTTGAGCTGATCGATGAGCGCGGGCACCTCGGTGAAGCGGCCGAGGATGAAGCAGTCGAAGATCACTTCCGACAGCGCCCAGCACTCCCAGCGGGGCAGGCCTTGGCTCTCGCGCAACAACTCCTCCGCGATCCCCTCCCGGCCGGCGACATCGGGGGAGGCACGGTTGAGCGCGTGATGGGTCAGCAGGGCATATCGCATCGACTCCCGGTCACCCACCTGCGCGGCAGCATCCTGCAGCGACTGCACGGCCTCCCGGGTGGGCGGGACCCGGCCGGGCACCGAGAGTTCGAGCATGGCGGCCGCGCGGACCCGGATCGACAGCGGGGTGCTCGCGGGCCCGAGGCGCTCCTGTGCCTCGGCGAGCACTTCGGGCAGGTCGCTGCGCACCGTGACGCTGCGCGACACCCAGGTGCGGGTGAGGGCCAGGAGGGCGAAGCGTTCGGGGTCGTCGACGGTGCGCGCGAGGGCCAGCGCCGATCGCCATTCCCGTTCGGCGTGCTCGATCGCGCCACGGGCGGTGAGCGCCTCGATCAGCAGCCGGGTCAGGTCGAGCCGGGTGGCATCGGGAACGTCGAGCGTGAGCGCCTCCGCGCAGAGTTCCTGCGCTGATTCGGCGAAGCCGGCCGACAGGCAGCTCGCCGCGGCCTGGGTCACGGTGCCCAATGCCTGGGCGCGCGTGGCCGGCTCGGCCGGTGCGGCGTTGAGACTCGCCAGGCGATGCCACGCGATTGCGGTGAGTGATCCCGCGACCGGATTGAGCACGCGCTCGAGGGCATCGGCAGCCCGGCGGTGCAGCATCGCACGCTCGATGGGTGAGCGCTGCTCCAGCCAGGCGGTGCCGAACTCGGGGCGATAGAGACTGACCGGCGCGGGCGGCGCAAGTGGCGCGACGAGACGACGCTGGATGAGGGCGGCCACGGTCTGTTCGGCCTCCGCCGCGGTGAGGTCGGCGGCTGCCGCGAGCACGCGCGGATCGGTGAACTCGCCCAGGATGGCGATGAGGCCGACGAGCAGGCGTTCGGCGGCGGTGGCGCCGGTCAGCCGGTCCGTGACCAGATGCCGGATCGGCGGGCTCATCTGGTGGTGAACCGGCGCGGGCCGCCGCGGTGCGCGGTCCAGGTCGGGCCCCCGGCCGCCGCCAAGGTGACGCAGCAGGGACTGATCCTGGCGCAGGATCGCTACTTCGAGACGGGTGGTGTCGGGGTCCGGGTCCACGCCGAACTCATCGCGGAGCAGGTCCCGCAGGCGCGCACCGGCGGCGAGCGCATCCGCCTGCCGGCCGGAGCGATAGAGCGCGAGCATGAGTTGGCGCGTCCGCCGTTCCCGCAGCGGGGCCGCCCCCACCAGGTCGGCCGCCATTTCGGCAGCCGCCTGCTCCCGGCCGAGGTCCAGCAGCACCTTGACCCGGTCCTCGCTGAGCCGGTCGCGGACTTCGATCAGGGCCTGGGCCAGCACCCGACTCTCGTGATCCTCCAGATCCACCAGTGGCGGGCCCCGGAAGAGCGCCAGTGCCTGCTTGAGCAACTGGTCGGCTGCCTCCGGATCGCCGAGGTCGATGCGGCCCACGAGCTCCTGCAACTCAGCGACATCGGTGGTGATGCCGGCACCCCGGAGTCGATAGCCGGCCGTTTCGTGCTGGAGCGGGGTCTGGCCGTCGAGGGCCACCGCAGCGCGAATCTTCGACACGTGCACGCGCAGCGCCGAGGCTGCGGTGGCGGGTGGCTGGCCGTTCCAGACGCGGTCGATGAGCCGGTCGGTCGAGACGGCCTCGCCGAGGTGGGCGCCGAGCACACCCAGCACGGCCCGCTGCCGTTTGCCCAGCCGGATCTCGCGCTCGCCGCGCATCACGGTCGCCCGGCCCAGCAACAGGAGTCGGACCGCAGGGTCCTCGAATCCTGCATTCGCTGTCACGCAAAGGAGCTTAGTGCCGTCGTGGTCAGCTGTGGACAAGTCCTTTGCGTGGCTTTTGCGCCCGAGGGCGAAGCTTGGAGGGCAGACCGTGTCGGACGTGGGCGGGTCGTTGCCAGGTCGGGGGGTGGCAACGGCCCGTTCGCCAGTTCCGCGCCGGACGTCAGCTGGGGCGCAGCACCCGGGCGACCCGCAGCCAGGTGCCCCGGGAATCATCGACCAGCACGAGGTCGGCCCGCTGGCCCTCGGCGAGGGTGCCCCGGTCGGTCAGCCCACCGACCTGGGCGGCCCCTGTGGTCACCAGGCGAGCGGCGGCGGGCAGTCCGATCTCGGGGGCGAGCACCGAGACCGCGCCCAGCAGCGCCGGTGGCAGATAGTCGGAGGCGAGCGAGTCGACGAGGCCCCGGCGGGCCAGTTCAAGGGCCGAGACATTCCCGGCGTGGGAGCCGCCGCGCATCAGGTTCGGTGCGCCGGCGACGATCAGCAGCCCGCATTCGCGTGCCCGCTCCGCCGCGGCCACCGTGGTCGGGAACTCGGCGACAGCGGCGCCCCGCTCGACCAGGGCGTCAACGGCCTCGGGGGTATCGGGATCATGGCCCATGAGCCGGATGTGCCCGGCCCGCGCGAGCTCGCCGAGCCAGGCCAGGTTGGCCTCGCGGATCGGTGCGCTCTGCACACCCTCCGCGCGCATCTCCTCGACACGTTCCCAGGCCTCGTCCTCGGTCTTGTGGTCGACGCCGACGATATAGGCCACCAGATAGCTGGGATCGACATATTGCCCCTGACCAGGGGTGTGGTCCTCGTGGGAGACCAGCGGTGGGATGTGGCCGGGGCCGACGTGGTCCACTTCCTCGAGCCGTTCGCGCAGGGCCGCGGCCCCACCCTCGCTCAGCACGTCGAGCCGGTGCAGGATCCGGTGATCGACCGCGGGCGCCGGGTGCCGGTCGACCGCACGGCACAGCTCAAGCGCGGCGGCAGGCTCCCGGCGTACTCCCCGGGCATGTTTGTGCTGGAACCCCGCCCCGTGGAACATCGTGGTGACCCCGGAGCCCAGGAGCCGGCCCTCGAAGCTGGGGATCGCGAAATCCCAGGGCAAGGTGGCCGTCGGCCGCGGTGCCCGCTCCTTCTCCAGCGCATCGGAGTGCACGTCGATCAGGCCGGGCAGGACCAGCAGGCCGCCGCCGTCCAGATCGGCGCGGGAGCCGCCGGTCCCGATCTCGGCGATCCGGCCCTCGCGAACCGCGATCCAGGCGTCGTCGAGGATGCGGTCGGTGAGCACCGCGCGGACGCCGCCGAGGACGAAATCGGCGGGCGTGGGGCCGGCGGGCCAGGCCTGTGCCCGGGCCGGGGCCAGGGCGTCGAGGGGGTTCATGCGACTGCTCCGTCGGTCGGGGAAGGGCTCGGGCGGTCGTCGAGGGACGCCTCGGCGATCCCGTCGTCGGTGAGGTGGTCGATCAGTTCGGCGCGGTCGGCGATCACGGCATCGGGGGTGTCATCGGCCACGACGTGGCCGCCGGCGATCACGATCACCCGGCTGGCGAGACGGCGGATGATCTTCATGTCGTGATAGACCGCGAGCACCGCCACCTCGAGCCGGCGGAGGTCCTCGATCAACAGCAGCGCCTTCTCGCGGTTGGCCGGATCGAGCGCGGAGACCGGCTCGTCGAGCAGCAGCAGCCGGGGCGGGCTGACCGTCCCGGCCGCGAGGTTGACGCGTTGGCGCTCACCGCCCGACAGCACCGCGCAGTCGACGTCCCACAGCGCCTCGTCGAGCCCCAGCCGCTGCAGTGCGCCCACGGACGCGGCCCTGGCCTGCGCACCCTCCAGACCGCGACGGCGCGCCGCCCGGTGCACCAGCTCGAAGGGCCCGACCCGCGGTGGGGCCTGCAGGAACTGTGACACATAGCCGAACTCGCGCCCGCGCAGCCGGGCCATCGTCCGGTCGGGGAGAGTGGTGAGCTCCAGCGGCCCGCTGCCGTTGACGACGAGCCGCACCGAGCCAGAGTCCGGCAGATAGGTGCGATAGATGCAGCGCAGCAGGCTCGACTTGCCCGCCCCGGAGGCGCCGGCGACGGCCACGTGTTCGCCGGGATCAACGTGCAGGCTGACACCGTCGAGGCTGGTCACCGTCCGCCCGCCGATCGCGTGCAGGGTGAACGTCTTGACGAGGTCGTCGACGGTCAGAATCGGCGCCATCCGGCGTCACCTCCCGGCGGCTGCGACGAGCCGCTGTGTGTAGGGATGATGTGGGTCCGCGAACAACTGATCGGTGAGACCTTGTTCGATCACGCGCCCGTCCCGCATGACGATCGCCCGATCGGTCAGCGCGGAGATCACCGCGAAGTCGTGGCTCACGACAGCGACGGCGAGCTCGCGCTCGGCGAGGAGTTCGCGCAGCAGATCGAGGACGCCGGCGGCGACGCTCGCGTCGAGTCCGGTGGTGGGCTCGTCGAGCAGCAGGACCTGGGGATCGCCGGCGAGTGCCTTCGCGATCTGGACGCGCTGGCGCATGCCGCCGGAGAACTGCCCGACGACATCGTCCATGCGGCTGAGCGGGACCTCGACCCGGTCGAGCAACTGGGCGGCGCGGCGGCGGATCCGGTGATAGGAGCGCCAGCCGCCGGCGGTGAGCCGGTCGGCGATGTTGCCGCCGGCGGAGATCCGCAGGTCGAGTCCGGCCGCGGGATCCTGATGGACCACGGCCAGGGTGGAGATCCGCAGTGCTCGCCGCTGCGCGGCCGACAGGTCCAGGACGTTTGTCCGCCCCTCGTCCACCGCCGCGAGCAGAACCCGGCCCTCCCGGGTCGTCTCCTCCCCGATCAGGCAGCGCAGGACGGTCGACTTGCCTGAGCCGGATTCGCCGATGATGCCCAGTGCCTCACCCGGTGCGATGTCGAGACTCACCTCGTCCACGGCCCGCACCCGCGTCGAACCGCGGCGCGCGGCGAACGTCTTGCCGAGGTGCTCCACCTTGACGGCCCATTCCTCGCCCGGGGCGGTGATCGCCCGGGCGGCGCCCAGCTCATCGGCCGGGCCCCCGCCGGGGGGCGCCGCCGCGGCGGCCCGCACCCGTTTGGTCGGATCCGGCAGCCACCGCAGGGGCGCGACGCGCCGGTGGTCGGCGGCATCCACATCGCCGGCGCGCACGCGGGCGCACCACTCGACGTCGGAGCACAGCCAGTTCCCGCTGCTCGTCTGCACCAGATAGGTGTCGGCGGACCCGCACAGCACACAAGCCGAGCCCTCGGCGTACTCCACCTCGAACGGCACGTCATCGAACGTCACCGGGACCACCGAGGTGTGCGGCGGGACCGCATAGAGCTTCTTGTCGCGGCCGTGGGACAGCAGCGTGAGGTGATCGGCATCATCGAAGCGCGGGACGTCCCAGCGCGGGATCGGGCTCGGTGCCATCACATGCCGGTCGTGGACCAGCACCGGGTAGCCAGCCGCGGCATTGATCACCCCACCGGTGACGAGGTCCTCATAGAGCGCGACCCAGAGCCGCGCATAGTCGGCCTCGGCGTGCATCCGCCGGGTCTCGGTGACGTCCTTCTCGATCGGGCGCAACGGCTCGGAGACCGGAACCTGCAGGACGAGGGTCTGGTGGTCACGCAAACGGTCCTCGGGGACGCGGT
>JAUNRO010000015.1:13741-16849 GCA_030544185.1 Propionibacteriaceae bacterium
ATCGTCGCCTCCCGGGTGTCGCCGGTCGCCCCGCAACCCAGTGTGCCGCGGATCAGCCGGCGCAGGTTGACGGCGTTGACGCCCTCCTCATCGCCCTGGTCGATGACCTTGACCGTGTCGGCCCCGCCGCCGATCGCCACGGTGACCTGCAGCCCGCCGGAGCCCCAGCCACGCGCGACGGGCATCTCCCGCGAGCCGAAGGGGACCTGATAGCCCGGGATGCAGACCCCGGAGAGGCAGGCCCGGCGGACCTCCCGCTTGCCCTGCTCGTCCAGCACCGTCGCGCGATCCGGCGGGGTGAGGTCGGCGGTGAGGGTGGCGATGCTCGTCATGGGTGGCTGTCCTCAATATCCTGCGGGCCGGCCGCCGGGGCCTCCGTGGGGTCCTGCGGGCCGGCCGCCGGGGCCTCCGCGGCCTGCTCCTGGGCGTTCGCGACGGCGCGGTCGACCATGGACCGGAAGGTCACGTAGTGGGGGAGCTTCAGGTGCTCCAGGAAGCCGTTCGCGGCCAGGCCGTCGGTGGTCAGCATGATGATCTGCTGCAGTTCGCGGCCCTCGGCGGTGGTGCCGTGGCGGTGCGCGGCCAGATCGAGGATCGAGCCGGCGATCGCCTTGCGTTCGTTGTGGCCGACGGCCATGGCATAGCCCACATCGAACTTCGCGGAGTCCTCACCGCGCGCATCGAGGTGGGCGATGGCCTCGCACTCCGACACCTCGATGGACCCGATCGTCACCGGCTCGCCCGTGTGCGGGTGGGTGACCTGGACGGCCACCCGGCCGTGGCGGACCTCACCGAGGGTGACCGATTCGTCGGCATAACCGTCTGGGCCGAGGATGTTGCGATACCACTGGGCGACCAGCCCCCCGGTGTCCGCGAGTGCCATCGCCGACAGGATCGCCGACCGCGGGGCGGGGAGCCGGACGGGGTTGAGAGCGAGGTCGAACGGTTCGGGATCGGCCGCCCGCTCGGCGGAACGGTCGGCGAGCAGGCCTTGTTCTGCGAGCCAGGTCGAATAGCGCCGGGGCGGTTCGTCGGGGTGCCGGGCGGGCGCGGTGGCCGCGGCCAGCAGGTCGTCGGTCGGCGGCAGCGGATCGGTCTGGCCCGGCCTGGTGAGGAGCCGTGCCGTGTAATCCACCGTGCGACCGAGCAACTGCGGGCCATCGGGGGAGCGGTGCGCGGGGACGATGCGGCGCAGGAGCTCCATCTCGTCGGGGTCGACCGGCAGGCTCGTGGCCAGGCGCGCCAGCGTGGAGCGATGCGCCCGGAGCAGGTGGACCGCCTCCGGCAGGTCGCCGGCGGCCTGGAGGAATGCCGCGGCGGCAGTCCGCTGGTCGATCAGGGCCGACTCGCCCATGAGGCGGTCGATCGCCTCCGGGAAGCGGGCGAGGACCTCGTCGATGGCAGCCTCGTCCTCGGCCGCGGTCGGCGCGGTGGCATGGTGGCGGACCAGGGATTCCGCAGCGAGGATCGCGGCCGTGCCGCCCTTGTTCGTGCCCGCGTAGGTCACCGCGACACCTCCCGCACCCGCGTCGTGCGCGGCAGGCCCAGCAGGTCTCCGGCCGGGGAGATGGCCAGGACGTCGATGCCAAGGGGGTACGCCGCGGTGAGCTCGGCGCGGGTCGCGAGCAACTCCGGAGAGATCCCGCTGGCACGGAGATAGCGGGCGCCGCGAATGCCGGGTCCGGTGAGCTCCAGGGTGCGCCAGCCGGGGCGGGAGCCGGCCTCAGTGGGCGCGGCGCCGGTCTCGCCGGTCACCTCGGCGAGACCGGTCACGGGAAGACACAGCATCGCCCCGAGATGGGGATCGGCAGCCGTGCCGGCCGCGAGCGTCGCGACCCGGGCGGGGTCGGGGTCATGACCGGCGAGGACCCAGCGGGCGCTGTCCGGGGTCGTCAGGGGCGCCCGGGTGAGGCCGGCGATGCGTGTCGCCGCAGCCTCAGCGTCGAATTCCGTGGATCCAGGCTCCTCCTGCGCCTGGCCCGGGCGGCGCCCAGCCAGGGCCGCCACGGGCACCATGAGGTCGGTCAGGGCCAGCATCGGCAGCTCGATCGGTGCATGCAGCGGATGGGCCATCCGCTGCAGCTTCCCGGGGCGGGCGAGGGCGTCCAGGCAGGCGCGGAACACCTGCTGCCGCTCGTCGTCATCGAGCAGCACGGTGCGGGTGGTGGGATGCAGATCGGTGGTCACGGGATCTCCTCGAACTCGACCACGGTCGGCGCCAGCCGTTCCCATTCGGCAGCGCGTTCCATGCGGCGGACGGCGGCGATGTCGGCGCAGAGCTGGCGCAGCTGGCCGGCCAGGCCGCCCCCGCGTGCGAGCTCGGCCTCGCACACCGCCTGGGCGAGCGCTGCCTCGGCGTCGGCGCCGAGCCGCATCCCCCAGCCGGGGGTGTCGTCGAGCAGCACCTCTGCCGAGCTCACGAGCACATCGCCCAACAGGAAGCGCGTTCCGGCGATCGGCTCGCGGATCTGGGTGGCCACGGTGCCGACCTCCGGTCCGCGCACGATCTCGATGTCGGCGCTCGACAGCACCTCATCCGCGACCCGGATCAGGTCGGCCCGGTTCGTCTCCGCCAGCCACCGGGTCATCTCCGCGCGGGAGAGTTTCGCAGCCCCGGGGCCTGGATCATCGATTCGGTTCACGCCCCGAGCCTGCAAACCCGGCATGAGCGCGCCTCGCCGTGCAGACGAACGACAGGTGACATCGGAGCGAAAACCAGCGCCTATTGGTGGCCGGTGGGCCCGCCAAGCGGCGGGGGCACCTCAGGGGGGTCGACCGATGTCGGTGTGTCCGCCGCGGGAGCGTACGCCCGCTCGGACCAGCCACGGCTTGATGAGCGAAATTTCGTGCCGGAGATGGCGTCCGGTGGTGCGGATCGCGTCCGCACGGCGAGTGGTGCGTCGGTGCGTGACCCGCGTGCGTGGCCACCGCAATTTCGTGCACGACGCGGGCCCGACGGGGGCCGTGCCTCCATCTGTGAGCAAGGACGGGGCCCGGTCGTCCCCTCGGCGCCCCTTGTCCTCCCGACCGGCCCCCACTGCTGCATCGGCGCCCCATTTCCTGCCTCCGCGCCCCCCATGCACGGGGGGCACGGAGGCACGAAGTGGG
>JAUNRO010000016.1:0-13933 GCA_030544185.1 Propionibacteriaceae bacterium
GCACGTGCTCGCGGGTCTGCGGCATCGGGCCGTCGGTGGCGGCGACCACGAGGATCGCGCCGTCCATCTGGGCCGCACCGGTGATCATGTTCTTGACGTAGTCAGCGTGACCCGGGCAGTCGACGTGGGCGTAGTGCCGCGCCTCGGTCTGGTATTCGATGTGAGCGATCGAGATCGTGATGCCGCGCTGACGCTCTTCGGGAGCCTTGTCGATCGAGTCGAACGGCGATGCCTCGTTGAGGTCAGGGTAAGCGTCGTGGAGCACCTTCGAGATCGCCGCGGTCAAAGTGGTCTTGCCGTGGTCGATGTGCCCGATGGTGCCGATGTTGCAGTGCGGCTTGGTCCGCTCGAACTTGGCCTTTGCCACTTGGGCTCCTTCAGTGTGTGATGCCGGGCCGGTTGCGCGGCATCGTTCGGTGATGGACGGTCTTGCTGGACTCGGCTGGGCCCAGTCGACCCGCCCAAGTCTTCTGCACGGCTGGCTGGTAGTCAAACCAGTTCATGCCGTGCACGTTCTCATTCCCCGCGGGCCTTCTGGACGATCTCGTCCGCGACGCTCTTGGGGGTCTCGGCATAGGAGTCGAACTCCATGGAATAGGACGCCTGGCCCGAGGTCTTCGACCGGAGGTCACCCACATAGCCGAACATCTCCGACAGCGGGACGAGCGCCTCGACGATCTGGTTGCCGTGCTCCTCGCGGGTGCCCTGCATGTGGCCGCGGCGGGAGTTGATGTCGCCGATCACAGTGCCGAGGTAGTTCTCCGGCGTGGTGACCTCGACCTTCATCATCGGCTCGAGCAGGCCGGGATCGGCCTTGCGGGCAGCCTCACGGAACACCTGCAGACCAGCGATCTTGAAGGCGAGTTCCGAGGAGTCGACGTCGTGATAGGCGCCGTCGAGCAGGGTGACCTTGATGTCCTCGACCGGATAGCCGGCGAGCACGCCGGTGGTCATGGCCTCCTGGATGCCCTGGTCGACGGCCGGGATGTATTCCCGCGGGATGCGGCCACCGGTCACGGCGTTGACGAACTCGTAGCCCGCGCCCGCCTCCTGCGGCTCCAGCGCGATGATGACCTTGGCGTACTGCCCCGAACCACCCGACTGCTTCTTGTGGATGTATTCGACCTTCTCCACCGGGCGGCGCAGGGTCTCGCGATAGGCGACCTGCGGCTTGCCGATGTTGGCCTCGACCTTGAACTCGCGCTTCATGCGGTCGATCAGCACCTCAAGGTGCAGCTCGCCCATGCCGGCGATGATGGTCTGCCCGGTCTCCTCGTCGGTGTGGACCCGGAAGGTCGGGTCCTCCTCGGCGAGGCGCTGGATCGCGGTGGACAGCTTCTCCTGGTCGGACTTCGTCTTGGGCTCGATGGCCTGCTCGATGACCGGGGCCGGGAAGTCCATGGACTCCAGCACGACGGGCGACTGCGGATCGCACAGGGTCTCACCGGTGGTGGTCTGCTTCAGACCCATCACCGCGACGATCTGGCCGGCACCGACGGAGTTGATCTCCTGCCGCTTGTTGGCGTGCATCTGATAGATCTTGCCGATCCGCTCCTTCTTGCCGGTCGCGGAGTTCAGCACCTGCGTGCCGGCCTCGAGCACGCCCGAATAGACGCGGACGTAGGTCAGCTTGCCCAGGTGCGGGTCGGCGGCGATCTTGAAGGCCAGGCCGGCCATCGGCTCGGACGCATCGGCGTGCTTCTCGATCCGCTCGTCCGGGTGACCGGGCTTGAAGCCCTCGATCGCGGCGACATCGGTCGGCGCCGGGAGATAGGCGATGACCGCGTCGAGCAGCGGCTGGACGCCCTTGTTCTTGAAGGCGGTGCCGCAGAGCACGGCGGTGACCTTGGTCGACAAGACGGCGCGCCGGATGGCCTGTTGGAGGTCCTCGGTGGTCAGCTCCTCCTCCATGAGGAACTTCTCCGCGATCTCGTCGTCGACGTCCGCGAGCTGCTCGATGAGGGCCTGGCGGGCCTCCTCGGCGCGCTCGGCGAGATCGGCCGGGATCTCCTCGACCTCGTAGTCCTCACCGATCGCGGTCTCGCCGCGCCACGTGAGCGCGCGCATCTCGACGAGATCGACGACACCGAGGAAGTCGGCCTCGGCGCCGATCGGGAGCTGCAGGACCAGCGGGGTCGCCTTCAGTCGCTGGACGATCGTGTTGACGACGTGGTCGAACGACGCACCGGTGCGGTCGAGCTTGTTGACATAGCAGATCCGCGGCACGCGATATTTGTCGGCCTGGCGCCAGACGGTCATCGACTGGGGCTCAACGCCCGCGACCCCGTCGAACACCGCGACCGCACCGTCGAGCACGCGCAGGGAGCGCTCCACCTCGACGGTGAAGTCGACGTGGCCCGGGGTGTCGATGATGTTGATCTGGTGGTCCTTCCAGTGGCAGGTCGTCGCGGCGGACGTGATCGTGATGCCGCGCTCCTGCTCCTGTTCCATCCAGTCCATCGTGGCGGTGCCATCGTGGGTGTCACCGATCTTGTAGTTGATGCCCGTGTAATACAGGATGCGCTCGGTCGTGGTGGTCTTGCCCGCGTCGATGTGGGCCATGATGCCAATGTTGCGGACCTTGCCCAGATCGGTCTTGATGTCGATGGCCACGGATCGTCCTTGTCTGTTCGTCTTGGATCTCAGTCGAGTTCCGCCGCCGCTGCGGGCGACATGGTGGGAGGCCCCTGCTCCGGGGCCTCCGGACGGCGATCAGCCGGAGCACGCGCGCATCGCGGCGTTACTCCGACTGAATGCTCACCAGCGGTAGTGGGCGAAGGCCCGGTTGGCCTCGGCCATCTTGTGAGTGTCCTCGCGGCGCTTCACTGCCGCACCGAGGCCGTTCGAGGCGTCGAGGATTTCGTTCATGAGGCGGTCAGCCATCGTCTTCTCGCGCCGCTGACGCGCGAAGGAGACCAGCCAGCGCATGGCCAGGGTGGTCTGGCGGCCCGGCTTCACCTCGACGGGGACCTGATAGGTCGCTCCACCGACGCGGCGGGACTTGACCTCGAGGCTCGGCTTGACGTTGTCGAGCGCGCGCTTGAGGGTCTGCACCGGATCGACCCCGGTCTTGGCCCGGGTGCCCTCCAGCGCGGTATAGACAATGTTCTGGGCGACGGTCTTCTTGCCGTCCAGGAGGATCTTCGTCACCAGCTGGGACACCAGCGGGGAACCATAGACCGGATCGACCGGCACGGGACGCTTCGGGGCGGGACCCTTGCGAGGCATTACTTCTCCTTCTTCGCGCCGTAGCGGCTGCGGGCCTGCTTGCGGCCCTTGACACCCTGGGTGTCAAGCGAACCGCGTACGATCTTGTAGCGCACACCCGGAAGGTCCTTCACACGACCGCCGCGCACCAGCACCATCGAGTGCTCCTGCAGGTTGTGACCCACGCCAGGGATATAGGCGGTCACCTCGATGCCGGAGGACAGCTTCACACGGGCCACCTTGCGGAGCGCGGAGTTCGGCTTCTTGGGTGTCGTGGTGTAAACACGCGTGCACACGCCGCGGCGCTGGGGCGAGCCCTTGAGCGCGGGCGTCTTGTTCTTGCTGACCTTGTCGGTCCGGCCCTTGCGGACCAGCTGCTGGATTGTGGGCACCGGCTGGTATCTCTTTCCGTTTGTGTCGTTCGTTGTCACGTATCCGCGACGGAGTCGGGCACAGCTCTCCGCCGAGGACTGGTCGTCCAGCGGATAGCTGCTGTGCTTGCCACACCCGTCACCTCGAGGAACGCTGGGCACGCACGAGAGTTCGGACACGCCGAACACGAGGGTCAAGGCTACCGGCTGCGTGTCGCACGGTCAAAATACGTGCTATCCGCGGACTCTCATCAGCCGGCGCGATGAGCGAGCGTTGCCCATGCTACCTGATCCGGAACACCCAAGTCAGGCAGCGGTGAGCCACGGATTGCTTCAGCTCGCCAGCCCCGCGCGGTGGGCCAGGAGGACCAGCGCCACGCGGTCGCGCGCATCGAGCTTGGTGAGGAGCCGGTGCACATAGGTCCGGGTCGTGGCCGGGCTCAGCACCAGTTCCTCGGCGATCTCGTCATTGGTGAGCCCTTTGGCAACCAGAGCGAGCACATCCCGCTCCCGATCGGTGAGTCCGGCGACGATTGCGGCGGCGACGGGATCGGGGGTACGCCCCGCCAGGGCCCGTTCGACCACTCGCGTTGTCACGGCGGGCGCAAGCAGGCTCTGCCCGGCAGCGACTGTGCGCACCGCTTCGCGAAGCGCCTCAGGCCCCGCGTCCTTCGTGAGGAACCCGGCCGCGCCGGCCGAGAGCGCGGCGAACAGGTATTCGTCGGAATCGAAGGTGGTCAAGACGATGACGGCCGGTCCGGGCTCGGTCGCTCCCGCCGCGTCCGCACGGATGAGGCGGGTCGCTTCGATCCCGTCGAGCAGGGGCATGCGGATGTCCATCAGCACGACGCGCGGGCGGTGCTCGAGCGCGCACGCGACTGCCTCCCGCCCGTTCGCCGCCTCCGCGACGACGGTGACGCCGGGGGTGCGATCGAGAAGCACGCGGAGACCCGCGCGGATCATGTCCTGGTCGTCTGCCAGGAGGACAGTGATGGGCTTCGAAACGTCTGCTCCGGCGAAGCCCTCACTCATCGAAACCCTCCCCATCACGCAGCGGCAACCGGGCGGACACGCGGAAACCGGCGCAGTCCGGGAGGATGCCCCGATCGAACTCACCGCCGACCATGGCCACTCGCTCGGCCAGGCCCGCGAGCCCATTCCTCGAAGTGACGTCGGCCGGGTTGGTCGCACTGGCCTGAGGCCCAGGGTCGGTGACGGTGACGACGAGTGCGGTGGGCTCATAGCGAACCTCGACGTCGGCCTCCCGCGCGGCGGAGTGTTTCACCACGTTTGTGAGCGCCTCCTGCACCACGCGATAGGCGGTGGCGCTGACGGGCACGGAGATCGGAGCCGGCGCACCCGTCTCGTGCAGCCGCACGACCAACCCGGCAGCACGTAGGCGGGCAAGCAACTCCGCCAACCGCGTGAGCGTGGCGACGGGCTCGCGGGATTCGCCGGCAGCGGCGAGGAGGTGCACGGACCGGCGGATGTCGACGAGACCCGTGCGGGCGGTGCGATGGATGTCGCGGAGGGATTCCTCGACCTGATCGCGATCGTCGAGGGCGTCGAGCGCGACATCGGCCTGCAGGCCGATGACGACCATGGAGTGGCCGAGCACGTCGTGCACCTCCCGCGCGACCTCCCGCCGCTCGGCATCAACGAGCGCCCGGGCCTCGGCGGCGCGTTCGGCGGCGAGCAGGCGCTGGTGCTCGACCTCGGCTGCGACCCGGAGCCGACGGGACCGGACGGCATCCCCCGCGCCGATGGCACCGGCGAGAACCACGATCGTGACCGGCAATTCGAGGGTCAGCAGCCGCAGGGGATCCTGGCCGAAGCCGATGCGGACAGAAGGCGTGAACAGCACCAGAATCCCGGCCGTGACCGCCGCAGCTCGCACGCGACCCTGCTCGGCGGCGGAGAAGAAGGCCGCAGCCAGGGGCAGTTCCAGGCCGACGGCTGGCCTGCCTGAGGCGTAGTAGCCGATCAACATGACAATCGACGCCACCAGCACCAACACGGGCGCCCAGCGGCGAAGCAGCAGCACCCCCGCCAACGCCGGCGCGAGGAGCCAGCCGGAGCCACCGGCCTCGGTCCGGTCCACAAGGCGGGTCGAACCAACGAGCGCCAGAACCGTCACCACGGCCGTGAACACGACGAGCGCCGTGTCGAGGGCGAGGGGTCCCCGCCCCTCGCCCCGTGGAGTGTTGTGATCGGGCGGCACGCGGGCGACGGTAACAGGGGTGTGCGTCGCCCGGAGGCGACATTCCAATGTCGCTTTGCGCGGGATTCGGCGGCGGCGGCGAGTTTCTAGCGTGGGTGCATCCCCACCACAGGAGTTCGAAAATGGGTGTTCTCGCCGCAGCGCGACTGGAGTTCGCACTGACCGCAGCGGTCCACTACGCGTTCGTCGCCACCACGCTCGGTCTGACCCCCGTGATCGCCGCGCTGTCGTTCGGCGGGCTGCGGCCGGGGCGGCGCGGGCTGATCAACAGGTACGCCGCCACCCAGCTCGCCAGGCTCTATCTGCTGAACTATGCGATCGGCATCGTCAGCGGGTTGGTCATGGAACTCCAGCTGGGGATGAACTGGACGGGCGCCGGGGCGGCGTACGACCCCATCGGCAGCGTCGTCGCCGGCGAGACCCTGCTGGCATTCTTCATCGAGTCCACGCTGGTCGGGCTCTGGCTCGCGTCCGCGGGAACGTGGCCCGACCGCGTCCGCGCCTGGCTCATGACGGGCATCGCGGCCACCGCCTGGCTGTCGGCGATCTTCATCATCTGCGCGAACGCCTATCTGCACCGGCCGGTGGGGTTCGCGCCGGACGGGTCGCTGGCCGATCCGCTGGCGCTGTTCACCAACCCGAGCGCCCTGGGGGCCATCCCCCATGTCGCAGCCGCCGCCGGCATCACGGGTGGGTTCTGGATCGCCGCGACCGGAGCCACGCTGTTGTTGCGCAACCGCGCGGCCCTGGGGCTTCCGCTCGATGAGGCACCGGACGAGGTCGTGCTCGGGCGCCGGTTGCTGCGGTTGGCCGTCCCGATGGTGGCGATCGCCGCGCCTTTGACGCTGGCGTTCGGGGTGCTGCAGTTTGCCGTGGCGCGCACGCCGGACTTCACTGCCCAACCGTCGTTCTTCGGCGCGTTCCTGGCACTGATGATGTTCGGCGGGTTCGGGATCTGGGTCGTCACCTGGCTGGTCGCTGTTCCGCTGCTCGCCCTGAGGCGCCTGCACCGCACGCGCTGGCTGCTGCGCCTGATGGTCGCCCTCGCCCCCGCACCGCTCGTCTTCAACATCGCCGGCTGGGTCTATCGCGAGGAGAACCGCCAGCCGTGGTTCATCGTGAACCGGGTGCTCGTGGCCGATGCGTTGTCCGCAACGTCCGCGAGCGGGGTGCTGATCACCGGCAGCCTGTTCCTGCTCATCGGCGTCACCGCCGCCATCAGCACCTGGCGCCTGATGTATCGCGCCATGGGTGCCGTGCCCGGCGAGCGGATCGGCTTCGACACGCTCGCTCCAGGGCCCGAGGAGGCCGCCCATGGCCGTCTCGAAGGGCCCCCGGTTGACGACCACGACGACGACCGCGACGACCTCCTGGAGTTCTCCCCATGAAGCTGCTGATCGAGATTGTCCTGCTGATCTGCCTGGCCCTGCTGATGGTGGCGGCGGTGGCCGAGGAGGGGCGGACCATCGCGCGCTGCCTCGCAGCGGTCCGCGGGCCGGGCGTCCTCACCCGCCTCGGCGCGGGGTTCCTGCTCACGGAGGTGGTCCTGGTCGCGCTGGTGGGTCTGGCGGGCGGGGCTTATCCGCACATGACGCACGCCGTGCTGGGCGCGGCGTGGCTGCCGCTGGGGTTCTTCGTGGCGGGCTGGATGCTCCGCGATATCGGCCTGTGGCACGGGCCCGTGGTCGGCGGCCGGCTGCGGGGGCTCGTGGTGGTCGGGGCCGGCGTCCAAACTCTCTCCGTCCTCGCCACCCTCGCCTGCATCGCCCTGCTGACCCGGTGGCCGACGTCGCCGGAGCCGTTTCATGCGGGTACGCCGTTGGTCGCGGTCGCGGCCGTCATCGCTATCGGAATCGTGGGGGCGCTGAGGTTCGCGTGGGGTCCGCGGAGTCTGGCGACGGCCAGGTTCACGTGGCCCGCGGCGGACGCTCCCGCGACAACCACACTGCGGCTAACACCAGCCCGCTGAGGACGGCGGGAACGCCGGTGAGCATGATCGCGCCAGCAGCGGACCAACCGGTGAAGAGCGGCACCCAGAGCAGCGGCGCCAGCGCGGAGCCGCCGAACTGGCAGGCCAGCATGACCGAGCTGGCGCCGGAGCGGTTGGTGGGCGCGGAGGTGACGGCGAGGTTCTGAGCGACGGAACGGGTTGCGGTGCCGCTCATGCCGCCCAGGGCAACGGCCGAGACCATGATCGTCACACCCAGCCCGACCGGCAGGCCCGAGGTCAGGCCGATGATCAGGGCGGACAGGCCGAGCAGCGCATGCGCGACCATGCCGACGGGCAACAGACCGAGCCGGTCGAGCAGACTGCCCGTGCGACGCCCCGTCAGCAGCCCCGCGACACCGAACGCCGCCACCGCGAGGCCGGCCAGTCCCGGCGACAACCCGAACTCGACACGGCCGAACAGGGCGACGAGGAGGATGACGCCGGTGGTGGTGAGGTACGCCAGCCCGGCGACCGCGCACGCGAGCGCCAACTGCCGGTTGGCGAGCGACCGGAACCGCCCACGCGCCTCGGTCGGATGTCGCGGCGCATCCTGCGGGGGCAGGAAGAACAGGGCTCCCGCCACCACGGCCACGACCACGAACCCGGCCCGCCAGTTGAGCGCCGCTGCGAGGCCGCCGGCGAGCGGAGCGAGTGCCTGGCCAAGGGCCTGCATGGAGCCATACATGCCGAGCGAGCGCCCCAGGCGATCCGGGGGCACCGCGTCCGACAGCGCGCCCACCAGCACCGGCGTCGTGAACGCATTGGCCACGCCCTGGAGCACGCGCCCCGCGATGAAGAGCGGGAACGTCGGCGCGAACGCGCACGCGAGCGAGGCGACGATATAGACGAGGTACGCAATGCGTACGGCTCGGCGACGCCCGATCCGCTCCGCGATCGTGCCGGAGACGAGCATGAGAGCGGCGAAGGGAACGAGGTACGCCGTCAGCGCGAGGCTGACGGCCTGCAGCGACACAGCAAGGTCGCGCGACAGCTCCGGCAGCATCGTGCCGACGATCTGCCCACCAAAAGGGCCGATGAAACCGCCGATGTAGAGCGGCCACGTCGGCACACTCCGCGTCGTCTCGGCCATGGCCGGAGGCTAGCCGAGACTAGAGCTCCTCGCCGTTCTCGATCCGGGCGAACGAAGCGACGCGGTCGGCATGCCGCCCGCCCTCGAACTCCGCGCCCAGGAAGGCGTCAACGATCGCCTTCGCCATGTCCACACCCACGAAGCGCTCGCCGACCGCCACGAGGTTGGCGTCGTTGTGGCGCCGGGCCATCGCCGCGGAATAGGGCTCGGTGCACACCACCGCACGGGCGCCGGCCACCTTGTTGGCCGCGATGGAGATGCCGATCCCGGAGCCACAGACCAGGACGCCCAAATCCGCCGCCCCCGACGTCACCGCGCGAGCGGCGCGCGCCCCCCACACCGGATAGTCGGTCCGCTCGCGGCTGCCGGTGCCGATATCGAGGACCACATGACCGAGCCCGTCGAGATGGGCGATCAGCTCCTGCTTCAATCCGAAACCGGCGTGGTCGGCCCCCACAGCGATCTTCATGACACACCTCTCGTTTTCGGCGGTTAGGCTGGGGTTGTCCTCGCTTTATCGTTCCATTCCCCAGGAAAAGGCATGCCCACTTCCCCCCCTGCCGAGACACTTCCCGCGGACCGATCACCGCGCCGCGGTCGCGTCGTGGTGATCACGGGTGCCATGGCGGCGGGCAAGTCGACCGTCTCCGAGCTGCTCGCGCAGCGACTGCCGCACTCGGTGCACCTGCGCGGTGACTACTTCCGCCGCATGATCGTCAACGGCCAGGTCGCCATGACCCCCGACCCCGCCCCCGAAGCCATCGAACAGCTGCACCTGCGCCACCAGCTCGCGGCGGTGACCGCCGACACCTATGCCGAGCACGGCTTCGACGTCGTGGTGCAGGACGTCATCATCGGCGCCGATCTCGCCCCTTTCATCGCCCGGATCCAGACCCCCGAGCGGTTCCTCGTGGTGCTGTCCCCCAGCGTGAGCGTGCTGGAGTGGCGGGAGCAGCAGCATCGCCGCAAGGAAGGTTATGTCCACTTCTCCGCCCAGGCGATGGACACGGCCCTGCGCAAGCAGTCGGCCCGCATCGGCTATTGGCTGGACTCCTCCTCCCAGACCCCTGATGAGACCGTTGACGACATCCTCGACAACCTCGACCGGGCGCGGGTCTGAGTGCCCCCTCGCTCCCCGCTCCCGCCCAGGCATGGCCTGGCGGCCGCCTGGGTGCGGACGCCCGATCGCGATCCGGCCCGGCCTGCGCCTTGGGCGACGATGCGGGACTTCCTGATCGACCGGCTCGGCCCGCTGGGCGTTGCCGGGGTGGATCGCCAGCTCGCGGCGGGCGGGTTCGTGGACGCGCAGGGCCGGCCCTGGACAGGCAGCGAGCCCTATCGCGCGAATACCTTCGTCTGGTTCCACCGGGAGCTGCGCGCGGAGCCCGAGGTGCCGTTCGCCGAGGAAATCCTGCATCGCGATGAGCGGATCGTCGTCGCCGACAAGCCCCACTTCCTGTCCACGATTCCCCGGGGCCGCCATGTCGTGCAATCGTTGGTCGTCCGCCTGCGCAATCGCCTCGGCCTGCCCGAGCTGGGTCCGGCCCACCGGCTCGATCGGCTCACCGCCGGGGTCGTCCTGCTGACCACGGATCGGCGCTGGCGCGGTGCCTATCAGTCGTTGTTCGAGCAGCGTGCGGTGCGCAAGACCTATCGGGCGATCGCCCCGTTCGATCCGCAGCTGGAGCTGCCCCGCCGCCTGGGCGGACACATCATCAAACAGCGCGGCTCGCTGCAGGCGGAGCTGGTGCCCGAGCGGGCGGACAACGCCGAGACCTGGTGCGAGCTCATCGAATCCCGCGGCGACTGGGCGGAATATCGACTCACTCCCCGCACCGGCCGCACCCACCAGCTCCGCGTCCAGCTCAACGCCCTCGGCCTGCCGATCCTCGGCGACCCGCTCTATCCGAGGGAGCTGGACGTCTCGATCGATGACTTCACAGTCCCGCTGCGGCTGCTGGCCGAGTCCCTGGAGTTCACCGATCCCGTCGACGGCGGCCGGCGCCGGTTCGTGTCGCGCCGCGCACTCGACTGGCCGCAGGCGCGAGACTGAGCGACATGGCCCTCGGCGTACGCCTCCTCTTCCATTCCCCTCGCATCCCGCAGAACACGGGGACGACGATCCGCCTCGCTGCGGCGGTCGGCTGTGAGCTCCATCTCGCCGGGCCGCTCGGGTTCGAGCTCACCGATACCAAGCTCAAGCGCGCGGGGCTGGACTATCACGATCTCGCGCACGTGCGGGTCCACACCGATCTGGAGGCGGCGTACGCGGAATTGCTGCCCGCGCCGGACGCACCGCACCCGCCGGGCGCCGCACCGAGGATCTTCGCCTACACCACCCACGCAACCCGGGCGTACACCGAGGTCGCCTATCGCTTCGGGGATGTGTTGTTGTTCGGACCCGAACCGACCGGACTGGACCCCGAGGTCCTCACCGATCCGCGGGTGAGCGACCAGGTGCGGATCCCCATGCTGCCCGGCCGCCGATCGCTCAACCTGGCCAACGCGGCCGCGATCGCGGCCTATGAGGCGTGGCGCCAGGCCGGCTTCGCGTGATCACGTCCCGGCCGGCCGGACTGAGATGCTTCGTCAAGCCGAAAGCCCCCGCCAGAGATCCTGACGGGGGCTTTCGGTGTGCTGCGGTGATCAGCCGAGAACGTACTGACCCGGTGCCGGCTCGATCGGCTGGTATTCCTTCGAGCCCATCGACGGCGGCGCCACCTGATCCTTCGAGCTGCGCTCGGTGACCCACTTCTCCCACGGGCCCCACCACGAACCCTGCGCCCGCTCCTGCTGCGCGGCCCAAGCGTCGGGGTCGCGGATCAGGTCGTGCGCGTTGGTGGTCGAGATCCGGTGCGAACGACGCGGGTGACCCACCGGGCTGACGATGCCGGCGTTGTGGCCGCCGCTGGTCAGCGCGAAGGTGATGTCGTCCGAGCCGGTGAGCAGGTTGATCTTGAACACCGACTGCCACGGGGCGACGTGGTCGGTCTCGGTGCCCACCGTGAAGATCGGGAGCTCGATGTCCTTCATGGACACGGTCTGGCCGTTGACCTTGTAGCGGTCGCGCGCCAGCTCATTGTCGAGGAACATCGCACGCAGATATTCCGAGTGCATCCGATAGGGCATGCGGGTGGTGTCCGCGTTCCACGCCATCAGGTCGTTGAGCGTGGACTTGTTGCCCATCATGTATTCCTCGACCATCTTGCCCCAGACCAAGTCGTTGGAGCGCAGGGCCTGGAAGGTGCCGGCCATCTGCTCGCCGGTCAGATAGCCCTTGCGCCACATCTGGGACTCGAGGAACGCGACCTGCGCCTCGGTGATGAACAGGCCGAGCTCACCGGGCTCGGTGAAGTCCACCTGGGCGGCGAACATGGTCTGGGTCGCGACCGGGTTGTCCTTCTGCTTGGCCAGATAGGCGTTCGCGATGCTGAGGATCGTGCCGCCGAGGCAATAGCCGACGGTGTGAATCTTCTGCTTCGGCACGATCGACTGCACGACCTCGATGGCCTTGAGGACACCGGAGTTGAGATAGGTCTCCATGCCGAAGTCACGGTGCTCCTCGGTCGGGTTGATCCACGACATCGAGAAGACGGTGTGACCCTGATCGACCAAGTACTTGTACAGCGAGTTGGTCTGGCGCAGGTCGAGGATGTAGTACTTCATGATCCACGCCGGAACGAAGAGGATCGGCTCCTTGTAGACCTTGTCGGTGGTCGGCTTGTATTGCAGGACCTCCATGACCTCGTTGCGGAACACGACCTCACCCTCGGTGATCGCGAGGTCCTTCGCGACCTCGAGACCGTCCGGGTTCGGATTCGCCTGGCGCAGCGCCGACTGCTGCCAGTCGGTGACCAGGTTCCACATGCCCTCGACGAGGTTCTTGCCCTTCTTCTCCTTGGTGTGGGAGAGGACATCGGGGTTGGTGAGCGGGCTGTTGCTCGGCGAGGTGGCGTCGACCATCTGCATGATCGCGAAGTTGATCAGGCGCTGCTGCGGGGCTTCCAGGCCAAGCACCTCGGTGGTCGCCGACTCCCACCACTCACGGCTCAGCAGGAACTGCTGGGACATGACGTTGAACGGGAACTTCTGCCAGGCCTCGGTGCCGAAGCGACGCTCGGAGCGGGACGGCTTGACCAACGGCTCCGGATTCTTCCCGGTGGCGGCTTCCAGCGTGTACTTCGCCAGCTTGCCCCAGTTGCGCATGCCCTGTTCGAGCAGCAGACCGCGCTTGCCCGGGGCCATCCACAGATGGATCAACCAATCCAGGTAGGCCAAGGGGATCGCGGCGGGGGACATGCCGCCAGTGAGCTTCGCGAGGCTCACATGCATGGTGCGGTCGAGCTGTTCGGCCTGCTCCTCGGAGAGGAGCGGCTTGCCTGTTTCGAGGCCGGAACCCTGGGGATTTGACTGTTCGGACACGTGTCGAATGCTCCTTCAGAATCGGGGCGGCCGAGGTCGGAATGTCTCCGGCCACGGCGCGACTCAGTGACGATACTAGTGGTGTCCTCCTGGCTTCGTTCCCGAATCGTTGCCTCAGATGGCGGAGACTTTGCGCGAGGTGCCCTTCTGGGTACGCCCCAGCCGTGCGCCGCCGGCCCCAGGCGCCCGTCCGCCGGCCCGGGGCGTACATGAAAACTCCATCATCTTCACCTCATCCTGGAGTCATGGCTGCTGCCTAAAGTTGACGGAATAGAAGGTGCCCGGAGGAAAGGAATCACGATGCAGCGCCCGGTGACCAAGACGGCGATCATGATCACGACCATGGCTCTGCCGCTCATCGCTGTGCTCGTCAGCCTGGCCCTCATCAACCTCCCCGGCGCGCCCCATGTGGACCAGACCGACCCGGTCCGGATCACGGTCCCGGAGCCCGCCCCGAGCGCTGTCGCGGAGAACGCACCGACCGAGCAGCCCCGTGAGTTGCCACCGCTGCAAACCGTCGAGTTCCGGCCCTATCCGCCGGCTCCGGCTGCTCCGCAGGCGCCCGCCCGGGCCCCGGCGGCCCGCCCGAACAACGGTCAGGCTCCCCCGCGGGTGAACCGGCCCGCTCCCCC
>JAUNRO010000016.1:13958-16785 GCA_030544185.1 Propionibacteriaceae bacterium
TGACGACTACGACGATGACGATGATGATGACGACGATGACGACTGCTCCGGGAGCCTCCCTGGCCCGCGCCGTGGAGTCGGGGTGCTGAAGGATCTGGTCAAGGCCGTGCGCCAGTCCGCCCGTTGGCGCATCGTCGGGTGGATGGTGCTGACGATGGCGGTCGGCTTCGCGATCGTGGTCATCTCGGTGCGCGGGGTGTTATTGGGCAACGCGGCCGCCCGCGCGAACCAGGACGTCACCCAGGAGATCAACGAGTTCCAGACGTTCGCGGCCGAGGGCGTCGACCCGGACACCGGTCAGCCGTTCACGAACACGGCGCGGCTGCTGGAGGTTCACCTGTCCCGTCAGCGGGCCGGCGACACCGAGCTGCTTCTCGGTCAGCTGCCGAACCTGGGGTCGGCTTATCAGCAGCGCGGCGCGAGGGTGCCACGCCGCGACGTCTATGACCCGCTCGGTGATAGGGAACTGCAGGCCGCCGTGGCCGCCGCCCACTCCGGGATCCACCCGAGTGCCGTCGGCCCGATCCGGTGGGGCAAGGCCGACATCGAGGTGAACGGCCAACTGCAGGGCACGCTGGTGATCCTCAACTTCACCGGTGTCGAGTCGGAGTCGATCAACGACACCATCCGGGTCCTGGTCCTGGTCGCGCTGGGCGCGCTGCTCGCCAGTGTGGTCGTGGCGTTCCTCGCCGCCGGCCAGATCCTGCGGCCGCTTCGGCTGCTGCAGAAGACCGCCCGGGAGGTCTCCCACCACGACCTCACCGCTCGCATCCCGATCGAGGGCAACGACGAGGTCTCCGAACTCGCTCGCACGTTCAACTCGATGCTCGCCCGACTTGAGGCAGCGTTTTCCACCCAGCGCCGGTTCGTCGACGACGCGGGCCACGAGTTGCGCACCCCGATCACCGCAATCCGGGGCCACCTCGAGCTGCTGCCCAGCCGTCCTGTCGCGGAGCAGACCGAGACCGTCCACCTGCTCACCAGCGAGCTCGACCGGATGGGCCGGATCGTCAACGACCTGCTCGCCCTCGCCAAGGCCGACCAGCCGGACTTCGTCCAGCCCGCGGAGACCGATGTGGGCTCCCTCACCCTCGACATCGACGCGCTGGCCCAGGCCCTGGCCGATCGCCGCTGGATGCTGACCCGCATCGCCGATGGGCCCGCCGTCCTCGACGAGCAACGCATCACCCAGGCTGTGCTGCAGCTGCTGTCGAACGCCGTCCAGCACACCGAGACCGGTGACGAGATCCGCCTGTCCAGTGATTTCGTTGACATCGGCGGGGTGCCCTATGTGCAGTTCACCGTCGCGGACACCGGGCCGGGCGTCCGCGCCGAGGACCGCGAGCGCATCTTCCAGCGCTTCGCCCGGGGCACTGGCGTCGGCACCGGCAACTCGGGCGCGGGTCTCGGCCTGGCGATTGTGGCCGCGATCACCCGTGCCCACGGAGGCATGGTGACCGTCGGCGGCGACTATGGCTCCGGGGCTGTCTTCAGCATCACGGTCCCGGTCGGGGACACCGCCCCGCCGAGCCCGGACGATCCCACGCTCTCGATCCCTGCGCCCCAGGCCACCCCCACTGAGAAGGTCGCATCATGAGCCAGATCCTGATCGCTGAGGACCATGCGCCGATCTCGTCGTTCGTCGAGAGCGGCCTGCGCGCGGCCGGCTATGGCACGACCGTCGTCATCGATGGCGAGACCGCCCTCCTCCTCGCGAAGAGCGGTGCGTTCGATCTGATGATCCTGGACATCGGCCTGCCCGGGATCGACGGCTTCGAGGTGCTGCGGGAGCTCCGGGAGGCCGGCGCCGCCATCCCCGTCATCATCCTCACCGCCCGGGATTCGGTGATGGACACCGTGGCCGGTCTTGAGGGCGGGGCCAGCGACTATGTGACCAAACCCTTCCAATTCGCCGAGCTTCTCGCCCGCGTCCGCCTGCGGCTCCGCGAGCACTCACCCCAGCCGACGATCGCCGCCCACGTCCTGGAGGGGGCTGGGCTGGTCCTCGACCTGCGCAGCCGCCGGGTGACGGTGGGCGACCAGCAAATCGATCTGACCGCCCGGGAATTCTCCCTGCTCGAGGTGTTCATGATGCATCCCGAACAGGTGCTGTCCCGCGAGCAGTTGCTCGGCCACGTCTGGGGCATGGACTTCGATCCGGGCTCCAATGTCGTCGAGGTCTGCGTGCGCACCGTGCGGCGCAAGATCGGTGCCCAGCGCATCGAGACCGTGCGTGGGATGGGCTATCGGCTGCGGCCGCTGCCTGCCTGACCACCGGCGGATCTCCGGGTGTTCGCCCGCCGCCGGCGGGCCGAATTCGCCGGTCAGGGGCTTCCACAGATCTGGAATCGGAAGGGATAGAAGGCCGACATGGGCTGCACGGAGATGTGCTCGACCGTATTGGTCTCGGGCTCCATCTCGAAGAAGAGCCCATTGGCTCCGTCGCGCAGGACATGCACGTCACCGGGCCTATCGGCATTGCTCTCGAACCGCTCCAGGTTCGGATAGGCCTGTTGGAGCTTGGCGAGGCTATCGCCTTGGCGGATGCCGGAGCGGGTGGCAATGTCCGGGCTCACGATGTGCAGCGTGTTGATGCGCCCGGAACCATCGGGCTGCCCCGTGAAGAACTCCATCCGCTCGTTGCCCTGATGGTCCTTGATGATCGGCCCGATGCATTCCCACGAGGGCTTCAGTTGGCCGCGGAGCGCCTCCGGCAGCGGCGACCCCAGGCTTACCGGCCCCCAGCCTGCGGTGGTGAGCGTCCACTCACGCATGTCCGCGCTGGGCTCGGTCGTCGCGGGCGCGGTCGGCCCGGTCGCGGGCGGCG
>JAUNRO010000017.1:0-13241 GCA_030544185.1 Propionibacteriaceae bacterium
GCATCCGACACCGACGCGACGACGGAGGCGACCACACCCAAGGATTCCGCGGCGGAGACCCCCGCGGAGAACGCCGGCGATCCGGACGGCAACCCCGAGCAGGAGCCGCCAACCGACCAGCGGGGGCGTACCCGGACGAGCCAATTCGCCCGCCCACCCGAGGCCGTGAAGGTCGAGGCCCAGGACCAGGCGCGCGTGCCGCGGACCGGAGCGGTGCAGTCGAGCGCAACACCGGTGCCCGCCCCGCGGGTCGCGACGCCGGCACCCGCGGCGCCGCAGCCGGAGCCCATCTCGGGCGACAAACGCCGCTCCGCAGGTGAGCTCATCGAGCGGCTGAGCCCCGCGGGACCCCAGAAGTCGGCCCGCGGCTGGCGGGCGCTCCTGCGGATGGCCCCTTCCCAGCGTGAGGTCGACGAGCGGCGTGATCTGGCGTCGGTGAAGACGGTCTTTCACCGGCCGGTGACGGTCATGGTGGCCAATCCCAAGGGCGGCTCCGGCAAGACCCCGATCACCGCCCTGCTGGGCGCGGCATTCGGTCAGCACCGCGGCGGAGGCGTCGTCGCGTGGGACAACAACGAGTTGCGCGGCACGCTGCCGGATCGCACGGCCTCCCCACACCGGCGCAATATCCACGACATGCTCGAGGCGCTGGATCGGCTGCGCTCGGCGTCCTCGCAGTTCACCGATGTGGCCTATTTCCTGAATCATCAAGACAACGGCAACTACTACACGTTGGGTTCGGCGCAGGAGGCCGGGCACGTGGTGTCGGATCAGCATTTCCGGCAGGTGCACGAGCTGTTCGCACGCTTCTTCCAGATCATCATCGTGGATACCGGGAACAATGAGGCCGCGCCCAACTGGACGGCCGCGGCGGGCGAGGCTGACTGCCTGGTCGTGCCGACGAAGTGGCGCAAGGACAGCCTGATCCCCGCAGCGCGGATGCTGGAGTCCCTGCAGGACACGAACCCGGAGCTGCTGGAGCGCACGGTGATCGCGGCCACCAACGGCCCGGCCGACACTCAGAAGGACGTCAAGGAAAACGGGGCCTCGTGGTTCGGCTCGAGCCACCCGATCGTCGACATCCCGATCGATCCGCACATCGCCGAGGGCGGCATCATCGACTTCGGGCTGCTGCGCGAACCGACCCGCCGCGCCGCGCTCCGGCTGGCTGCCGAGGTGGCGACCCGCCTGATCGAGGGTGGGCACGCGCTCGACTGAGCATCCCCACGCTGCCACCTGTCGTCTCACCCCCACCCGGTGTCCGCGCAAGCGCCCGTTCGCAGCGGCCCAGCGCATTTCGGAACCTAACGCCTTTCCCGGCAGCCTCCGCAAGCGGAATTCACCGCGGGCAGTTCCTTTGCACAGAAGGACCCCGCAAAAACCTGACTCGCCCTAACCTCGTGCTCAGCGCGCGCACCTCACCTCACTCCCCCAAGCAGCAGAAGAGGTCCAGCAATGAGCACGTCCCGACTTCGTCGCGCCGGCATCGCCCTGGCGCTCAGCGCAGCACTCGCGGTGGGCATCACCGCGCCCGCCACCTTCGTTGCTCCCCTGGCCGCCCACGCGGCGGACTCCACCTTCACCCTCCTCACCGAAGGAGCTCGCGGCGAGAAGGTCCGCGCGCTGCAGCTCCTGTTGAACGCCAACGGCGCCGGCCTCAGCGTCGACGGCATCTTCGGCGGCGGCACCAAGAAGGCGGTCGAGAACTACCAGCGGGCCAAGGGCCTGCGAATCGACGGTCAAGCGGGCCCGGTGACCCTGGGCTCGCTGACCGCCAGTCCGAACCTGCAAAAGGGCTCCAGTGGGCTGCGGGTCCAGGCGGCCCAGCGGCTGCTGAACGCCAACGGGGCGGGGCTGAGCGTCGATGGCCAGTTCGGTGACAACACCAGGCGGGCGGTGATCAACTTCCAGAACGCCAAGCGCCTGCAGGGCGACGGGATCATCGGACCCAAGACCTGGTCCGCGCTGTTCGGCGGCGCCACCACGACCCCACCGACGCAGACGCCGTCGCACAACATCTATACCCGGATCGACCCGCGCAACGGCTGTTATGACCAGAGCGTGCGGGTCGGCAAGATCTCGGCTCGCCAGCGGGAGAACGCCCGCACGATCATCGCGGTCGGCAAGGCCCACGGGTTCTCCCAGCAGGGCCAGGTCGTGGCCATCGCCGCGGCCTTGCAGGAGTCGAAGCTCTGCAACATCAATTTCGGTGACCGCGACTCGGTCGGCCTGTTCCAGCAGCGCCCGCGCTACAGCTGGGGCACTGTCGCCCAGATCACGAACACCGTGCTGGCTTCGCGGGCCTTCTATGGCGTGGCCACACACACCAACAACCCCGGACTTCGCGACATCCCCGGCTGGGAGAACATGTCGGTCACGCGGGCCGCCCAGGCGGTGCAGCGCTCGGGCTTCCCGAACGCCTATGCCCAGTGGGAGGACGAGGCGCGCTGGATCGTGCGCAACAACCAGGACGTGGCCCCGGTCCGCTGAGCCACCGAAATTTCTGACATCCCCAGCCGGGTGGGCCACCCCCCACCCGGCTGGACTGTGCCCACGATTGTCAGAGCCGCATGAGATCGTCGATCCTGGTGCGGCACGGCTGCGCCGCCGACCCGAAAGGAGGCCGACATGCTCATCCGGTTGACCGGCCGCTACCTTCGGCCTTATGCGGGCCTGCTCACGGTCGTCGTCGTTCTCCAGCTGATCGGCACCCTCGCGTCGCTGTGGCTGCCGACGCTCAACGCCCGGATCATCGACGATGGCGTCTCCCAGGGAGACATCGGTGCGATCTGGCGGCTCGGTGGGTTGATGCTGGCGGTGAGCTTCGTGCAGGTCGTCTGCGCGATCGGGGCGGTGCGGGCCGGCGCCATGGCGGCCATGGGGTTCGGCCGCGATGTGCGGGCCGACCTCTTCGGCCGGGTGCTGTCGTTCTCCAGCCGGGAGCTCAACCAGTTCGGCGCGCCGAGCCTGATCACCCGCAATACCAATGACGTCCAGCAGATCCAGATGCTGGTGGTCATGACCGCCACGATGGTGGTCGCCGCCCCGATCACGATGGTCGGCGGGGTGATCATGGCGCTGCGCGAGGATCCCGGGTTAACCCTGCTGCTGGCCGTCGTGGTCCCGCTGCTGGGCGCGTTCATGGTCGTCCTGGTGTCGCGAATGGCGCCGCTGTTCCGCCAGATGCAGACCCGCATCGACAACCTCAACCGGGTCCTGCGCGAGCAGGTCACCGGCATCCGCGTGGTCCGGGCGTTCACGCGCGAGGAGCACGAGTCCGCGCGCTTCGACCGCGCCAACGCCGAGCTGACGCAGACGACGACGTCGGTCGGGCGCTATATGGCGCTGATGTTCCCGATGGTGATGTTCCTGATCAACGGGTCCTCGGTCGCGGTGGTGTGGTTCGGCGGCCACCGGATCGCCTCGGGCGAGCTGATGGTGGGCCAGCTGATGGCATTCCTGACCTATCTGATCCTCATCTTGATGTCGGTGATGATGGCGTCGTTCATGTTGTTCATGGCTCCGCGGGCGGCCGTGTCCGCCGAGCGCATCAGCGAGGTGCTCGGCACGCGTTCGTCGGTGGTGCCGCCGGCCGAGGGCGTACGCCCGGGGAAGGCGGTGGGCCGGGTCGAGCTCGCCGAGGTCACGTTCTGCTATCCCGGGGCAGAGGAGCCGGTGCTGCAGGAGATTTCGCTCAGCGCCGAACCGGGGCGGACGACGGCGATCATCGGTTCCACCGGCGCCGGCAAAACCACGCTGCTCAACCTGATCCCGCGCCTGTTCGATGTGACCTCGGGCCGGGTGCTGGTGGACGGGGTGGACGTCCGGGAGTTCATCGCGGAGGACCTGTGGGACCGGATCGGGCTGGTGCCGCAGCGGCCGTTCCTGTTCTCGGGCACGGTGGCGTCCAACCTGCGTTATGGCAAGCCCGCGGCGACCGACGACGAGCTGTGGGAGGCGCTGCGGGTTGCCCAGGCCGAGGACTTCGTGCGAGCCATGGACGGCGGGCTCGAGGCGCCGATCAGCCAGGGCGGGACCAACGTGTCCGGCGGGCAGCGGCAGCGGCTGTCGATCGCGCGGGCGCTGGTGAAGCGGCCGGAGATCTATCTGTTCGACGATTCCTTCTCCGCGCTCGACGTCGCGACGGATGCGCGGCTGCGGGCGGCGCTCGTGCCGGTGACCCGAGCGGCCGCGGTGATCGTGGTCGCCCAGCGGGTGGCGACGATCCGGCATGCCGACCAGATCATCGTGCTGGAGCATGGCCGAATCGTCGGCGTCGGGCGCCACGACGAGCTCCTGGCCGACTGTCCGACCTATGTCGAGATCATCGAGTCCCAGCTGTCGGCGCAGGAGGCGGCATGAGCACCGACGCCCAGCCGCGGAAGTCCGCGGAGCGACCGAAGCACCGCCCGACGGGACCCCAGATGGGCCCCCACGGTCCGCGGCCGGTGGAGAAGGCGATCAGCTTCATCCCGTCGCTCAAGCGGCTGATCCGTCGCCTGCGGCCGGAGCGGTCGCTGGTGGCGTTCGTGCTGGTCCTCGCCGCCTTCGGCGTCGGCCTGGGGGTGCTGGGGCCGAAAGTCCTCGGCTGGGGCACCGACGTGGTCTTCAACGGCGTGCTCGGCACAATGATGGCGACGATGGCCCCGGGGGCGTCCAAGGAGCAGATCGTCGCGGGACTGCGCGCCCGCGGCGATGACTCGCTGGCCGACCTGCTGGCCAACTCCGCGGCCGTGCCCGGAGCCGGGATCGACTTCGACCGGCTGGGGCTGGTGCTGCTGCTCGCGCTCGGGCTCTATGTGGTCTCGGCCGTGATGGGCTGGCTGCAGGCCTATCTGCTCAACAACGTCGTCCAGCGCACCGTCTATCGGATGCGCCGCGATGTCGAGGCGAAACTCAACCGGCTGCCGCTGCGCTATTTCGACAACCAGCCCCGCGGTGAGCTGCTGAGCCGGGTCACCAACGACATCGACAACGTGTCGCAGAGCATGCAACAGACCCTGTCGCAGCTGATCAACGCGCTCCTGATGGTGATCGGCGTCGTCGTCATGATGTTGATCATCTCCCCCATCCTGACCGTCGTGGCGCTCATCACGATCCCCGTCTCCATGGCGATCACCGTCGCGATCGGCAAGCGGTCGCAGGTCCTGTTCGCCGAGACGTGGAAGACCACGGGTGAGCTGAATGCGCACATCGAGGAGGCCTATACGGGGCACGCGCTGGTCAAGGTCTTCGGCCGCCAGAAGGAGGTCGAGGCGGTCTTCGAGGAGCGCAACCAGCGGCTCTATCGGGCGTCGTTCGGCTCTCAGTTCGTCAGCGGCATCATCATGCCGTCGATGATGTTCATCGGAAACCTCAACTATGTCGCGATCGCCGTGCTCGGTGGGCTGCGGGTGCTGAGCGGGGCGATGACGGTGGGCGATGTGCAGGCCTTCATCCAATACTCCCGGCAATTCACCCAGCCGCTCACCCAGGTCGCGTCGATGGCCAACCTGCTGCAGTCGGGGGTGGCCTCCGCGGAGCGGGTGTTCGAGGTGCTCGACGAGACCGAACAGGTGCCCGAGGAGGGTGCGGCGCTCGAGCCGACCCGGGGGCATGTGCGGTTCGAGGGCGTCAACTTCGCCTATGATCCGGCGAAACCCCTGATCACCGACCTGTCCCTGGACGTCCACCCCGGCCAGACCGTCGCCATCGTCGGCCCGACGGGGGCCGGCAAGACCACACTGGTCAACCTTGTGATGCGGTTCTATGAGCTCGACGCCGGCCGGATCACCCTGGACGGGGTGGACATCTCGACCGTCCCGCGCCGGGCGCTGCGGGCGAACATCGGCATGGTGCTCCAGGACACCTGGCTGTTCGGCGGGACGATCCGCGACAACATTGCCTATGGCCGGCCCGAGGCGACCGAGGACGAGATCGTCGCCGCCGCCACGGCGACCTATGTGGACCGGTTCGTGCACTCCCTGCCCGCGGGCTATGACACCGTCATCGACGAGGAGGGGTCGAACATCTCCGCCGGCGAGAAGCAGCTGATCACGATCGCCCGGGCGTTCCTGTCCGATCCGGCGCTGCTGATTCTCGACGAGGCGACATCATCGGTCGATACCCGGACCGAGGCGCTCGTCCAGCACGCGATGTCGGCCCTGCGCAAGGACCGGACTTCCTTCGTCATCGCCCACCGGCTGTCGACGATCCGCGACGCCGACCTGATCCTGGTGATGGAGGACGGCACGATCGTCGAACAGGGCACGCACGCGGAGTTGCTGGCCGCCGCGGGGGCGTACGCCCGGCTCTATCAGTCCCAGTTCAGCGCACCCGTGACCTGAGAGCCTCAGCTCGCGGTGCGGGTGAGCAGCTCGATCAGGGCGCCCCGGTCGGACTGGGGCAGCCGGCCGATGACCTCGGCCAGCGCTGCCCGGCGGGCTTGGGGTTCGGTGCCGAGCAGGTCGAGGACTCTGCGGGCGACGAGATCCTCCCGCGAATACTCGGCTGAATAGAGCCACAGCCGGCCGTGACGCACCCGCGACACCAAGCTCTTTTTCGTCAGCCGATCCAGGACGGTCAGGACCGTGGTGTATGCCAGATCGCGCTCGCGGGCCAGCTCCGTGTGCACCGCGCGCACCGAGATGGGGGCCTGGACAAGCCACAGCACGTCCATCACCCTGGTCTCCAACTCGCCCAGTCCCGTCATACTTCACATGGTCGCATGGCACCACGAGGGCGGTCAGAAGTAACGCGAAGATCTCTGCCGGACGTTGCTGGCCCACATGCCGGTTCGGCGGCTGTCTCAGATCTTCAGTTCTCCTACACCCAGTAGTAAGTTGGCCAGCATGAGTGCGGAAACCGTCGCCCGATGGCAGTTCGGGATTACCACCGTCTATCACTTCCTGTTCGTGCCCATCACACTGGGCCTGTCCTATCTGGTCGCGATCCTGCAGACGATGTGGGTCCGCACGGGGAACCCGGACTATCTCCGCCTCACCAAGTTCTATGGCAAGTTGTTCCTGATCAACTTCGCCATGGGCCTGGTCACCGGCATCGTGCAGGAGTTCCAGTTCGGCATGAACTGGTCCGAATACTCCCGCTTCGTCGGCGACATCTTCGGCGCCCCGCTCGCCCTGGAGGCGCTGGTGGCGTTCTTTCTCGAATCCACCTTCCTCGGTCTGTGGATCTTCGGATGGGACCGCCTGAACAAATATCTCCACCTAGCCGCGATCTGGCTGGTCTCGATCGGCACGAGCATGTCCGCGCTGTTCATCCTGGCCGCGAACTCGTTCATGCAGAACCCGGTCGGCTTCCGGTTCAACCCGCAGACCAACCGCGCCGAGCTCACCGACTTCGTGGCCGTGTTCCAGAACAAGGTCTTCCTGGCCACATTCCCGCATCAGATGGCTGCTGCGTTCCTCGTGGCCGCCTCGTTCCTGGCCGCTGTCGCCGGCTGGCACCTGCACCGGCTCAACAAGACCCTGCCCGCACCGGCCGAGGTCAATGACGTCGACGGCCTGCAAGCGGTCGCCGACCACGACCATCAGGTCGCCCCCTATCGCTTCGCCGCCAAGCTGGGTGCGGTGCTGCTCATCCTCGCGGGCCTCGCGGTGACGATCACCGGCGATTTCCAGGCCAAGGCCATGTATGACAAACAGCCCATGAAGATGGCCGCCGCCGAGGGCGCGTTCGAGGACACCAAGGACTTCTCGATCCTCACGATCGGCAACCGCGAGGCCGACGAGGAGGTCTTCTCGATCCATCTCCCGGGCCTGCTGTCCTTCCTGTCCCATGGCAACTTCCACACCGATGTGCCGGGCATCCGCCCGCTCGAGGCGCAATACCAGCAGGAATTCACCCCGATGCTGCGTGAGCGCTATGGCGACGAGGTCGCCGACCACTTCGCCGAGAACGGCTATCGCCCCAACATCGTGGTGGCCTATTGGACCTTCCGGATCATGATCACGCTCGGCCTGATCGCCATGGCGATCGGCGCGTGGATGCTCTGGGTCCTGCGCGGCACCCGGCTTCCCCGCGGCAGGCTGTGGGTCTGGCTGATGGTCGCCCTGCCACTGGCGCCGCTGTTCGGCAACTCCTTCGGCTGGATCTTCACCGAAATGGGCCGCCAGCCGTGGGTGGTGTTCGGCCTGATGCCGACGATGGCGGGCGTCTCCCCCGGTGTCACCGCGGGTCAGATGCTGTTCTCCCTGATCGGGTTCACCGTGCTCTATGGCGTCCTGGCCGTGATCGAAGTGAAGCTGCTGCTGCACTACATCAAGCTGGGCGTGCCCGACCAGGTCGCCGAACCGAAGGTCCTCGAGGACGACGACGCCCCGCTCACCTTCGCGTACTGATCAGGAAACCCAGGAGATCCGACATGACTCTCGCCGAGATCTGGTTCATCGCGATCGCGATCCTGTGGATCGGGTTCTTCGTCCTCGAAGGATTCGACTTCGGGGTCGGCATGCTCCTGCCCGTCCTGGGCCGGAATGAAGAGGACCGCCGGGTGATGATCAACACGATCGGCCCGGTCTGGGATGCCAACGAGGTGTGGCTGCTGACCGCGGTCGGGGCGATGTTCGCGGCTTTCCCGGAGTGGTACGCCACCGCATTCTCGGGACTCTATCTCCCGTTCTTCCTCGTGTTGGTCGGGCTGATCGTGCGCGGTGTGTCGTTCGAGTACCGCCACAAGCACGACCGCGACGATTGGCGGAAGATGTTCGACTCGTTCATCATCTTCGGTTCACTGGGCGTGCCGCTGGTGCTGGGCATCGGCTTCGGCAATTTCGTGCGGGGTCTGCCGATCATCCACGACACCGAGCGCCGCAACTGGGTGATGGACGGCTCGTTCGCCAACATCATCGGCCTGTTGAACCCCTATGCACTGGTCAGCGGTCTGGCCTTCCTCGCGGTGTTCATGTTCCATGGTGCGCTGTTCCTGGCGCTGAAGACCGACGGCACGATCCGGCACAAGGCCCGCGCGCTGGCCGCGAAGGTCGGCCTCGGCGCGATCGTGCTGATCGCGGCCCTCACGATCTGGACGACCGTGGGCTATGGCAAGGGCACGCTCAGCTGGGTCATTGCTGCGCTAGCGATCCTCGGGATCGCGTTCGGCCTGGTGCTGAACGCGCGCGGCCGTGAGGGCTGGGCGTTCACCGGCACCGTCGTGAGCACCCTGACCATGGTCGCCGCCATGTTCGTGGCGATGTGGCCGAACGTCCTCCCGGCGCTCACCCCGGGCAACGACCTGTCGCTCTATGACGCGGCGTCGACCTCCCTGACCCTGCAGATCATGACGGTGGCCACGGTGATCTTCCTGCCGGTGGTGCTCGGTTATCAGGCCTGGACGTTCTGGGTGTTCCGCAAGCGGATCAGCACGAAGAACCTGCCCGCACCGGTCCCGGCGGCCCGCTGACGGCCCGGGAGCCACGTCCCAGACCACCATGGCCGGAGCGATTGACCACCGACTGCTGAGGCGGGCGAGGGCGACCAGGACCTACCTGATCGCCGGCGTCGCGGTCGGCAGCGCGACAGCCGCGCTCGTCGTCGGCCAGGCCTGGGTCCTGTCCCGGATGATCGCCCGCGTCTTCGACTCCCGGGGCTCCGGCGGTGACCAGCCGGGCAGCATCGACGCCATGCCGTTCGGTGGTCTTGCCGCGGCCCTCGGGGTTCTCGCCGCGATCATCGCCGGCCGGGCGCTGCTCGCAGGGCTCAACGCGTGGCTCGCCCACCGCTGCGCCGCCGCCGTGAAGTCCCAACTGCGGGCCGACATCATGGCCGCGCGGCTGCGCGCCCCCGGGCGGACCCACACCGCCACCGGCACCCTCATCGCCCTGCTCACCCACGGCCTCGACGCCCTCGACGGCTATTTCGCGCGCTATCTGCCGCAACTGGTCCTGGCGCTCACCGTCCCGCTGATCGTCGGCGTCGCGATCTTCACCACCCACGTGCCCTCCGCGCTCATCGTGGCGGTCTCGCTGCCGCTCATCCCCGTGTTCATGGTCCTCATCGGGCTGGCGACCAAGGTGAAGATGGCCAGAAGCTGGCGCACGCAGCGGCGGTTGGCCAACCATTTCGCCGACCTGGTCACGGGCCTGCCGACGCTGCAGGCCTTCGGCCGGGCGAAGAACCAGGCCATCGGGCTGGCGGAGACCGAGCGGCGGCACCGGTCGGAGACCATGTCGACGCTGCGGGTGTCGTTCCTGTCCGGGTTCGCGCTGGAGCTGCTGGCGACCTATTCCGTCGCCCTGGTCGCCGTGCCCGTCGGCCTGCTCATCGTCGACGGCCGGCTGGACCTGGTGACCGGCCTCTTCGTCCTCATCCTCGTCCCCGAGGTCTATCTCCCCGTCCGCCAGGTCGGCCTCCATTATCACGACTCCATCGACGGGATCGCCGCCGCCGATGACGCGTTCGCGGTGATCGAGGCCGCCGGTGGCAAGTCCGGTGCCGCGCGGGCGCCCTCGCTCGCCGAGGCCACGATCACCTTCGACCGGGTCTCGTTCACCTATCCCGAGGGCCCGGCGCCGGCCCTGGTGGAGTTCTCGGCGGAGGTGCGCCCCGGGGAGGTCGTCGCGCTCGCTGGGCCGTCGGGCTGCGGGAAATCGACGGCGCTCGCGCTGCTCATGGGTTTCTGGTCACCCACCTCGGGTGACCTCCGGGTCGGCGATCGGCTGCTGTTCGAGCTCGACCTCGACTCCTGGCGCGCGCAGCTGGCGTGGGTGGCGCAGCACCCCGCCCTCGTCGCGGGCACCGTCGCCGACAACATCCGCCTCGGCGATCCGGCGGCCACCGACGCGGCCGTCGCCGACGCCCTGGGGCGGGCCGGCGGCGCCGGGCTCGACCTCGCCCGCACGGTCGAGGATGCCGGGCAGAACCTGTCCGCCGGTGAGATCCGCCGGATCGCCGTGGCCCGGGCCCTGCTGCGCATCGACGCCGGGGCGCGCCTGTTGGTGCTCGACGAGCCGACCGCCGGGCTGGACGCCGACACCGAGGCCCAGGTCCTCACGGGCGTACGCCGCAGCGGCGCCGGTGCCCTCGTCGTCACCCACCGCCCGGCCGTCCTCGCCGCCGCGGACCGCGTGGTCGAGCTCGGGGCCCACCCGAGCGGCCCCGCGGCGGAGCCCGCGCCCCAGGAGGTGGGACCGTGAGCACCGCTCCCCTGGCTCTCGCCCGGCAGCTGATGCCGGAGGTGCCGCGCTCGCGGACGCTGTTCGCGGTCTCGCTGCTGCTGCAATTTCTCACGTCGCTGGCGGCCATCACCCTCATGGGCGCCTCGGCGTGGCTGCTCTCGCGGGCGGCGGAGCACCCGCCGGTGCTCTATCTGATGGTGATCATCGTCATCGTCCGGGCGTGCGGGCTGTTCCGGGCCGTCCTGCGCTATGCCGAGCGGATCACGTCGCACACCCTCGCGCTGCGGATGCAGTCGGTGCTGCGGATCCGGACCTATGCCCGGCTCGCCGCGACGACGCTCCTCGGCCGCCGGCGCGGCGACCTGCTCGTGCGCGTGGTGAAGGACGTCGAGGCGATCCAGGACCTGGTCGTCCGGGTGGCGTTGCCGTTCGCCTCGGCCGGGCTGATCACGGTCGTCGCGTCGATCGCGATGACCGTGCTGTCCCCGGTCGCCGGGGTGGCGCTGTTCGCCTCGGCGATCCTGGCCGGGGTCGTCGTCCCGTTCGCGGCCCAGCGGGCTTCGCGCCGCGCGGATGCCGAGACCGTCCCGCTGCGCGGCGAGCTGGCGGACCGGGTGCGGGAGATCAACCGTGGCGCCTTCGACCTCGCGGCCTACGGCGATGCCACACGCACGGGCGCGCTGCTCGCCGTCGATGACCGGCTGCGCCGGGCCGAGGAGAAGGCCTCGATCGTGCGGGGCCTCGCCGCGGGTGCCCAGGTCCTGGCGGCCGGGTTCGCGGTCCTCGTGGCGCTCGCCGTCGGCGGACCCGGCGTTGCCGCCGGTGATCTCGACCGTGTCGCGCTGGGCACGCTCGTGCTCGTCCCGCTCGCGCTGCACGAGGTGCTGGCGCCGCTCACGCAGGCGGCCCAGACCTATACGCGGGCGGCGGCCGGGCTCGCGCGCGTCGCACAGGTGCTCGCGGCGCCGGCGATCGGGCGCGGCGACCGGGCAGCGGGGACCCGGGTGGACGAGCCGATCCTGGAACTGCGCGAGGCTGCGGTCGGCTGGCCGGACGCCGCGCTGGTGCTGAGCGGGCTTGATCTTGAGGTACGCCGCGGGGAGCGCGTCGCGCTCGTCGGACCCTCGGGCATCGGGAAGACCACGGTCGCGGCGACGCTGATGGGGCTGATTCCCCCGCTGGCCGGCACGGCGCGCGCCGAGGGGACCGTGGGCTATCTCGCGCAGGACGCGCACATCTTCAACACCTCGGTGGCGGAGAACGTGAAGATCGGCAACCGCGAGGCAACCGAGGCGGATCTGCGGGAGGCACTGCGCCGGGCCGGCCTGGCGATGGATCCGAACCGCATCGTCGGCGAGGAGGGCGCGATGCTCTCCGGCGGTGAGGCGCGCCGCGTCGCGCTGGCGCGCGTGCTCATCGGGCACCACCAGTGCTGGATCCTCGACGAGCCGACCGAGCATCTCGATGCCGAGACCGCGGACGCGCTGATGGCCGACATCTGGGCCGCTGCTGCCAATGACCCCGTGCTGGTCATCACCCACGACCCGCGGGTGATCGAGCGCTGCGACCGAACCGTGCGGCTGGGCTGAGCGGACTCCCCGGTTCGCTGGCGTGGCGCCCCCACTGCTGTGATCACAACACCCCAGGGGCACGCGAGCGGCGGGCTGCCCTCAGCGAGGCACGGGGACGACGACGGCGAGATCCTCGGGGTTCTGGGCGCGGATCTCCACGACCGGTCCGTCGCGGTGGGCGACGGTGAGGATCGTGAACTCGTCGCCGAGCTGCTTGCGCACCTCGGCCAGACCCTGGGCGAGTGCCTCGGGGTCCACGTCGCCGGGCTCGAAGGTGGCGTCGAGGCGCTGGGCGTTCATCTCCTCGACGTCCGAACACAGCGTCCCCGGGGTGACCTGTTGCCCGTCGTCCGGCGCCGGGAGGGTGACCGCACCGACCTCGCAGTGGTTGCCGTCGACGGTGTCGAACCCCGTCGTGTGGACGGTCGTCACCGGGCCATCGGGGCCACCGGCGAGGCGGAGGTCCCAGACCTTGCCGTCGGGGGAGGCCTGGGCGGCGAAGTCGAGCTGGCGGGTGAGCTGCTCGGTGCTGAACGGGTCCGCGGGGGCGATGTTC
>JAUNRO010000017.1:13251-16667 GCA_030544185.1 Propionibacteriaceae bacterium
TTCTGCTCGCCGTTGATGAAGGCGGCGAGGCGCTGGCCGGGCTCCTCACAGTCGGCGGTGGTCGTCGGGATCCCGGACGGCAGCAGCTTGACCGTGACCACCGCAGCCGGGCACGCGTTGCCGGCGGCCTCGCGCGCAGCCTCGACATCGCCGAGCGGGAACTCCGCAGCGGGCTTGCCGGAGCCGAGCCCATGGCCCCCGGGCAGCACCAGTGGGACGCTCTCGCGCTCGCCGGCCCGCTCGACCCACAGCTCCATGGTGGACCCGGTCCAGACCAGGGCGGAGACCTCCTCGGGGGTGATCTGGACCTGGTGCACGGTTTCGGCATTGGCCGCCTCGGCGAGGGCGGTCACGGAGGCGGCTTCGGGCGGTGCCTGCCCGGCCGGCCCCGTGGACCAACCGAGGTCCCGGGTGCCGGCTTGGCCGCTGCAGGCACTGAGCACGAGCACGGCGGCCAGGCCACCGGAGAACAGGCGAGGCTTCATACTCCGACCGTATCCTCTCAGGCCATCCTCAGGCGAGAGGGATCTGGGCCGGGCGGATCTGTTGGTTCATCGCCTTGAGCGTGAGTGTCCCGTCCACATCGGTGACGGTCAGCACGGTGAGGTCATCGCCGAGTTGCTCCCGGACGTCGGCGACGGCAGCGGCGAGGCGCTCAGCATCGACGCTCGCCGGGTCGAACGGCGCCCCGTGCCCCTCTTGGTCGGCCTCGGCCTCGGTGCCGCACAGCATGCCCTGGGCGCCGGTGAGGTTCCGGCCGACGAGCGGCATCGCCACGCTCGGCACCTCGCACCGCTGGCCGTCCGCGGTGTCATAGCCCGTCGTGTCGGCCGAGGTCACCCGCCCCGCCGGCAGCTGGTCGACCGCGAGCGCGACGGCGCGGACCCTGCCGTCCGGCGACGCCTGCGCCGCAAATTCGAGCTGCTTGGCCAGATAGTCGCGGCCATAGAAGTCCTCGGGCGCCTCGTTGGCAACACCATCGGTGATCGCGGCCCGCGGATCATCGGGCTGGTTGCAGCGCGCGACGGTCACCGGGACACCGGAGGGCAGGAGGTTCACCGCGATCACCGGCTCCGTGCAGCCGGCGGCCTCCCGGGCGGCGGCGACGTCGCCGAGCGGGAAGTCCACCGCCGGCTTCCCGGGGAACAGCTGTTGCCCCTCCGGCATCGTGATCGGGATGGTCTGCTGCTGCCCGCCCTGGTCGACCCAGAACTCCACGGCGCTGCCGGTCCAGACCAGCACGCCCAGACCGGTGCTGCCGAGGGTGACCTGGTGCACGCTCTCGGCGTTCGCCTTCTCCGCGAGCGCGGCCACCTGCGCGGCGTCCGAGGTCGCCCCGCCCGCAGCCGCACCGCCCGGCGTCTCCGGCGGACTCGGCTGGACAGGATCACCGCCCGCGCAAGCGCTCAGCAGGGCCACCAGGGCCACACCGGCCGCGGCGAGTGAGAACGGACGTCGCATGATTGCCTCCCGGTTGGTCGATCGTGGTGAGGCTAGCCAAGCGCAGGGGCGCCCGCCCCGGGCGTTCAGGAAGCAAGCTCCTCCAGAATTCTCTGCGACTGCGGCGACAGCCGCCGCACCTGGTCCCGGCCACTGCGCAAGCCGGGCTCGGCGTCCCAGAAGGTCGCGACGTCACCGGACCAGCGCAGGGTGAGCGGCTGGCCGAACCGATCCACCGCGATCAGGATCTGCTCGTCCCCGCCGATCGCCGGCGGCGCGTCGACCGCCGTCGTGTTCGTCACCAGATCCTCGCGGAGCGTCGCCCATTGCTCAGCGCTCGCGGTCCCCCGGGTCACCAGCGCCCCGTCGGGCTGGCGCTCGCAGCGGCTGAGCGTGGTCAGATCGGCCAGCTCAACGGGGATCCACGAGGCCGTCGGGCCCTCGCAGGCGCGGGCAGCGACCGCGGCCCCCGGTGGTGCCGCGGTGCGCTGGGCGTTCATCAGCTCGACGAACGTGCCCAGCAGTTCCTCGCCGCCGTGCCTCCCGCCGACCTGCCGACAGCCACCCATCATCGAGGTTACGACGATCGAATCGCGGTCGGGATAGCGGAAGACCATGGCATACGCCGGGCCCGCATCGGCGGTGCAGAGCGTGGTCTCCGCGGAGAACGGTTCGGCCCGGTTGAACTGGGTCACCAGCCGCTCAGGTTCGGTCGTCAGTTCCTGCTCCGGGGCGTGGGTGGTCCCGTCGAGATCGCAGAGGAGTACGCCCGCGGGGTCTGCCGGGAGCTCGGTCACCCCGAGGGTCGAGCCGATGCTCGCGGGGTCCGGGCAGGTCACCGGTTCGTCCGGGGTTGGGGCGGTGGGCGGAGCTGTGGTCGGCAACGGGTCGGCCGGCGGTGTGTTCGCCGCGCAGGCGGACAGCGCGAGGGCGACGGCGGTGAGCGCGGCGACGGTGGATTTCATCCTCATAACCTCCCAGACGGAATCGGCCTGGGGGTGGGTTCGCCGGCTTGCCGGCTCGCCGAGAGCTGACGGGGGTGGACGCACGACACCCCAGGCGCGGGCGGTTCCGCCGCCGGCACCTCGGGTGTCAGGCAGATCGCGGGATCAAAGGACCTCGTAGTTGACGGTCATCACGCCCTGGCTCGTGTCGCCGATCTGCGCGAAGGCGGAGCGGGACAGGTCGAGGCAGCGGCCGGCGATATAGGGCCCGCGGTCGTTGATCCGCACGATCACGGACTTGCCGTTGCGCGGGTTGGTGACCTTGACTCGGGAGTTGAAGGGCAGCGTCTTGTGGGCCGCGGTCATCGCGGTGGGGTCGAACCGCTCACCGTTGGCCGTCATCTGGCCCTGCCAGTAGTTCGATGCGATGCAGCTTGCGCCATTGGCGGGGGTCAAGCTCTGGTTCGAGCTCGCCGCCGGCTTGGAGCTGGAGCTGGAGCTCGAGGAACGCGGGGCCGTCGACTGCGGGGCCCTCGAGGAACCGCTCGAGGGGCTCTTCGTCGACGGGCTGGTGGACTTCGTCGCCGACGGGCTGGCCGAGCTGCGGGTGCCGACGATCACGACCTTGTCCACGGCGGCCTTCTCGACCTTGGTGGAGACCTTCTCGTTCTTCACGGACGTGCCGTTTTCGAACCGCTCGACCCAGGTCTCCACAGCCTTGCCGGGGACGCCTTCTGTCTCGACCCTCTCGGTGCCCTTGGCGAGCGAGGAGGAGTTCTTGCGGACGGTCTTGAACGGGATCTCGACGGTCTTGGTGGTCTCGCGGTTCTCGAACTTGCTGACGGTGACCGTCAGGTCCTCGGTGACCGGCGTCTCCACGGCGGGCTCGACCTTGTCCTCAGGTGTGAGCTCGACCTCGGCCTCGGCGAGGAGGTCGCCGACGGTCAGCGCGGGGGTGATCAGCTCGCGGGGCTCCTCGCCGCCGACGACCAGCGTGGTCTTCTTCGCGGTCACGATGTCGACGGTCAGGCC
>JAUNRO010000018.1 GCA_030544185.1 Propionibacteriaceae bacterium
TGTGAGCGGCTTTGGGCCGAGCACCGGTCAGAATTGCAGCGGAGCCCCGCCGGGGAAACGGGGCTCCGCAAATTGGGGGTGGAATGGTTGAAGATTCCGCGGGCCTTAGGTTGGGGGGCAGGCCCTCTCCCCACCTCGAACTCTGCTGGTCCGAGCGGGACAACGCCATAGCCCTTCTGCGAATTAGTACTAAAGGACTAGGCACAACAACACTTTCCGGTGTACACGAATGAGCGACTCCGACCTAACGTTTGGGCTACCACCCCAAAGGATCGGAGCCCTCCATGCGCGCGTTCTCGGCAGTCACCTCGCTGATCATCTCTGCAGTGCTCAGCCTCAGCATTACCTTCGGCTTCGGTCCGCTCGAAAGCATCAAGGCACCGGCAGCCCCGGCAGGCCATGCCGTGGTGAGCGAGGTCGCCAGCAGCACCCACGGTTATGGCGTGTGGATCTGCACGTGGGCACGCATCGCCTTCCTCTGCCCCGTCACCTGAGCCGAATCCGGACGCCCGCCCCGGCGTTCGGGACCGAACCGAAAGAGCTAGCTGCGCGGTTAGGCGCGGCTAGACTCCCTGCGTGACTGCGGTGCACCCGAGCCGCGCGAGAGGGGCGCGCACGCTTGCCAGCCCCGGTCTGGCAAGTCTCGTTGCCGTGCTGCTCCTGCTGATCGCCCTGCCCACCGGTGGCGGTCGCACCCTGTGGATCATCGCCCTCCAGGCCGCCTGCTGCCTTGCGGCCGGCCTGGCCGTGGTCCGCCCGGTGTCCGCCGGGATCTCCCTGGGCATCCTCATGGTGCCCCTGATGTGGGCACCGACCTCCCTGCTCGGTTTGGCGGTGTTGTCGCTGACCGTGCCGATCGCCGTCGCGGCCATCCGGGGCCACCGCATCTGGTCCATCGTGTTCGCTGGGTGGTATCTCGGGATCTCCGTCATTGTCACCGTGGAGATCTCCAGGACTCCGCTGGAGATGGCGATCGGGGTCAACTTCTGGGTGATCTTCCTCTTCGCACCGCTGCTCATCGGCGAAGTGATCCGGGGCATGCAACAGCGCACCGAGCGCCAGCGGAAACAGCAGCTCCTGACCGCCGAGCGGCAGCGCCGCGCGATCGCCCGTGATCTCCACGACACCCTCGCCTATGCCACGACCACCATGGTCATGCGCGCCGAGCAGTCCCGCCTGCGCGGTGGCCACGACGACCAGACGCTGGACGACCTCGACTTCATCGCCGCCACCGGTCGCAGCGCCTCGGCCGATCTGCGCACGATGCTGGCCCTGCTGCGCGACCCGGACCGGGAGCTGAACGACGACCCGGATCCCCTGGGCGTCCTCCCGATGAGCCGCCTGGAGGAGGTCGTCGGCGCCCAGTTGGCCAAGCTCCGGGCTTTCGATTTCGAGGTCAATCTCGCGATCAACGGGACGCCCGCCGAGTTGTCGGAGCGGCTGTCCACGGTCGTTGCCCGCGTCTTCACCGAGGCTGCCTCCAACATCACCAAACACGGCGACCCCCGCCACGAGGTCACCGTGATGATCGACATCGGCGATAGCGAAGTCGAAGCCGTCTTCGTGAACGCGGTCAGGCCCGACGGCGACGGTCTGACCGGTCCCAGCGGCCTCGGTCTCCTCGGACTCCGGGAGTTGGTTGGCGCGGAAGGTGGCACGCTGACCTCGGAGCCCGTCGGCGGGAGGTGGATCACCCACCTCACCATCCCCATCGCCGTCGCGCTCCGTGGAGGAGATTCCCGTGCCTGACCCACAGCGCAATGACAGTGGCGAACCCGTCAGAGCCGATGCGGAGACGATTCGCGTCATGATCGTCGACGACGATGCCCTGGTCTGCGCCACGCTCGCGTCCTATGTGAACCGAGCCCCCGGGCTGACACTGGTCGGCACCTGCCGCGAGGGTGCCCAGGCCGTGGACCTGCTGACCAGGTTGCGCGTGGACGTCGTGCTGATGGATGTGCGCATGCAGGGCATGGACGGCATCAGCGCGACCCGCACCCTGCGCCAACTCGGCGTACCCGTCAAGATCATCGTCCTCACGACCTTTGACGAGGACCGCACGATGCTCGCCGCCTTGTCCGCCGGGGCCAACGGGTTCATGCTCAAGGACTCCAAGCCCGAGAGCATCATCGAAGCCATCCATCTGGCCCACTCCGGGGGCAACGTCATCTCCTCGCAGCCGGCCGCGAGGCTGGCGGAACGTTATCTGCCGGCCGCCAGTCTGTCGCCGGTTCCGGAAGACGGAGCGCATGGTCTGAGCCCGCGCGAAATTGCGGTGGTGCGCGAGCTGTGCCGCGCGGCGACCAATGCGGAGATCGCCGACCGGCTCAGCATCTCGGAGAACACGGTCAAGACCTATGTCTCGGCGATCATGGACAAGCTCGGCTGCTCGTCGCGCCTGAAAGTCGTGATCCGCGCGTTCGAATTGGGGCTCGCCGAGCCGCCGCCGCGCACGGTCGCGCCGGATTCGCCTGAATGAGCGGCGCTGTCGGGGGCGCGGCCTAGACTCCCCGGGGTGTACGTCGACCACCTGAGCCTCGCCGACTATCGCTCCTATCCGAGCGTCGATGTCGCGCTGACCTCAGGTGTGTCGGTGTTCGTCGGTGCCAACGGTCAGGGCAAGACGAACCTGGTGGAGGCGATGGAGTATCTCTCCACGCTCACCTCGCATCGAGTGGCGTCCGAGGTCCCGCTGGTCCGGGCGGGTGCGGAGCGCGCGGTGGTCCGGGCGGGCGTGCGCGCGGGTCTGGGCGATGATCGGCGGATCCTGCTCGAGATCGAGATCAACCCGGGCAAGACCAATCGCGCACGGCTCAACCGCTCGCCGCTGCCCCGGCCCCGCGACCTCGTCGGGATGTTGCGGACCGTGGTCTTCTCGCCGGAGGATCTCTCTGTGGTCAAGGGCGATCCCGCCGCGCGGCGGAGTTTCCTGGATGCGCTCGTGGTCAACCGCTGGCCGCGGATGGCCGGGGTGCGCGCCGACTATGACCGGATTCTGCGGCAGCGCAACACGTTGCTCAAGACGATGTCGGGCCGGCACGGGGCGGTGGACGAGTTCGCCGACAGCACGCTGGAGGTCTGGAACGGTCAACTCGCCGAGATCGGCAGCGAGCTGTTGGCGGCGCGGCTGGACACGCTGGCGGACCTGATGCCGCACACCGCTGCGGCGTACGCAGGGATCGCGCCCACCAACAACGTCGCCACGGCCGACTATCGGGCCTCGGTGGAGTTGGGGGGTGTGCGGGACCGCGCCGGGCTGGCGGCGGCGCTGGCGGCCGCGATGACCGAGCGGCGCGACGATGAGGTGCGCCGGGGCGTGTCGCTGGTCGGGCCGCATCGCGACGATGTGCTGCTGAGTCTGGGGGAGCTGCCGGCGAAGGGGTACGCCTCGCACGGTGAATCGTGGTCGTTCGCGTTGGCGTTGCGTTTGGGGTCCTTCCAGCTGCTGCGTGCGGACGGGATCGAGCCGGTGCTGGTGCTGGACGATGTGTTCGCCGAGCTGGACGCGACGCGGCGGGAGCGGTTGGCGGCCGGGGTGGTGGCGGCGGAGCAGGTGTTGGTGACGGCTGCGGTGGATGCGGATGTGCCGGCGGTCCTCGCCGGGCGGCGGTTCCGCGTGGCCGCCGGGGCGGTCGAGCCGGAGGGAGGGGAAGCGGCGTGAGTGAACAGTCCGGCCCGGAATCCGGACCGGAATCCGACGCGAGAACCGAGCTCGGCGAGCCCGTCGAGCGTTCGGCCGAATTGGCCGCCGCGGGGGAGGATCACGATCCGACCGGCGTCGATCTGGCGCGGCAGATCGCCGCCTCGGTGTCGGCGAGCTCTCGCCCTGGGGTGCGGAAACGACGCCGCAAGCCTCGGTCTCCCGGTGGTCCGCAGTCCTCGGGTGCCCACCCGGACGACCGCGACCCGATGCTGATCGGGACCGCCCTCGACCGGCTGGTGGAGCAGAAGGGGTGGAACACCCAGGTCAACATTCATCTGCTGCTCGGCAACTGGCCGAAGCTGGTCGGACCCGTCAACGCCGACCATTCCCGGCCCGAAGCGTTCGATGAGGGGGTGCTGACCGTGCGCGCGTCCTCGACCGCGTGGGCGACCCAGCTCCGGCTCTTCGCGCCGCAGCTCGTCGCCCGGCTCAACGCAGAGCTCGGGGACGGGTCGGTGACCCGGGTGGTCGTGAAGGGACCGGACGCGCCCAGCTGGAAACATGGGCGCCGCTCGGTGCAGGGTCGCGGCCCGCGCGACACCTACGGCTGATCCGCCTCAGTGCGCCCGTGCCGGAGCCGTTGGGCCTTGGCCTTCACCAACGGCACCCGGATCCAGGAGAGGATCCAGCCGACGAGCAGGAATCCGAACGCCCCCAGGCCGGCCCAGGACCGCTCGGGATCGCCGATGGCGCCTGCGATCGCCCAGCCCGCGAGCCACAACCACGCGAGCGCCAACAGGCCGCCCCAGACGGCGGCGATCCTTTCCCGGCGGGGGAAACCGGCGAAGAACCGGCCGCCGCCCTCGGGCAGCGCCGCCCGGATAGGAGCGGTGCCCCGGTGGATCAGCACGACCGCCGGCCCCAGCAGCGCGAAGACCCAGCCGACGGCGGCGATCGGGTGCTGGGCCGTGGCCATCCCATAACCGAACGTGCCGCCGAGCAACAGCCAGTGCAGCCACCGGATGACATCCACGACGCGCAGGTCCAACACGAACACCGGTGTCCCCGCCTGGGGATTCGAGGCCAGGACCGAGGCCATGCCCTTGCTGCCGGCGGCCCAGTCGCCGCGGCGGACCGCGGCGCCGGCGAGGTTGTGCTTGGCCGCGTGGTTCTCCGGGTCCAGCTCCAGCGCCTTGCGATAAGCCCGCTCGGACTCGGTCGGGTTGGAATCGCGCAGCACGAAGCCCATCGTGAAATGGTTCGCAGAATCGTGGGGGTCGCGGCGCAGCGCCTCGGTGGCCGCCGCGTACGCCTCGGGGACGCGCCCCACATCGGCGAGCGCCTGGGCCAGCCGCTGTGGACCGTCCGCGTCCTCGAGATCGAGCTCGGTCGCGCGCTGCAGTGGTTCGATCGCCTCCGCCGGTCGGCCCAGCATGTGCAGCGCGATGCCCAGCAGCAGGTGTCCCAGATAGGCATTGGGTGTCACGGTGATGCCCCGCAGGGCGTGCTGGCGGCCCTCCTCGGGCCGACCGGCCACCAGATGGGTCCGGGCGATGAGGAACTCGATGCTCCCGGAGGCCTCCGGGTGTGCGCGCAGCAGTCGCAGCAGCAGCTCCAGCGCTTGGGCGTCCCGGCCGAGATTCGCCAGTTCGTTGGCCTGCTGGAACTGGCTGGCGAGATCGCCGTTCACAGCAGCCGATTCTGTTTCATATAGGCGCGCAGCTCCGCATATTCGCCGCTCGGATCCGCATAGGTCACCACGTTGCGGGCCATGTCGAACCACGGCCGTGCCGAGGGACGCAGCTGTTTGAGCGAGGTCGTCAGGTCCTTCATCCGGATCATGCGCGCCTTGCCGCTGCGCACCGAGTCCATCATCGCCAGTTCCGCGGCGCTCTCGCACAGATGACTGAGATCTGCGCCGGTGAAGCCGTGGGTGTCCCGCGCGAGCTTGGCGAGGTTGATGCCCTCGACCGGGCGCCGGGACAGATTGTGCTGCAGGATCGCGGCGCGGGCGGGTTCGTCGGGTGGCAGCACGAGCACGCTGCGATCGAGGCGTCCGGGGCGCCGGAGTGCAGGATCCACGTCCCAGGGGGTGTTGGTGGCGGCCAGCACGAACACGCCGTCGTTGTCGGAGCCGACTCCGTCGAGTTCCTGCAGGAGCTGGTTGACCACGTTGCGCAGGGTGCTGAATGCGGACTGGGTGCGCTTGTGGCCGATCGCGTCGATCTCGTCGAGGAACAACACCGCCGGGGCGGACCGGCGGGCGAGCTGGAAGATGTCGTGAAGGTTCGATTCGGATTTCCCGACATACATGTTGAGCACGTCCGACAGGGTCACGTTGATGAACCCGGCGCCCATCTCACCGGCGATCGCCCGCGCGATATAGGTCTTGCCGCACCCGGGCGGGCCATAGAGCAGCAGGCCACCGCGCAGGCTCTTGCCATAGAGCTGGCGCAGTTCGGGATTGCGCATGGGCGCGAGGAACGAGACCTCCAGCCGCTCCTTCACGTGGTGCATGCCACCGACGTCGGCGAGGGTGACCCCGGCCCGCTCGACCTCCCAGACATCCTCCGGCGGGACCGGCTCCCCGGCGCCGTCGGAGATCCGCTCCACGTCCTGTTCCGCACCCGCCGGGCCCGCCGGGGCGTCGTCGGTGACGAACATCGGGGACGGGCCATCGGAGAACTGCTGCTCGGCGAGCGACCAGTTGAAGTCCTTCCCGCCGGCGTCCGCCGGCGCCTGGGTGCGCTCCGGCTGGGGGGTCGCCCCGAGCGCGCGCGTCATCAATGCGTGGGCCCGCGCACTCCCCGGATCCTGCTGCAGCACGATCGCGCAGTGCTGGACCGCCTCCGGTCCCCGGCCGGCGTCGATGAGCAACTCGGCCACGTGCAGGCGGAGCGGGACGTCACCGGGCCGGGCGTGGACGGCCTGCAGCAGGGCGTCGATCAGGGTGGTGGGCATGGCGCCATGCTAGGCGGATCGGGGAGCGCATCCGCCCCCGGAGATCCCTAGGATGCTGGCGATGGCGGGTGCACTGACCGAGGCCTTCTCGGAGCTGTGGCGATATCTGCGGGTCCTGACGGTGGACACCGTGCGGATGTTCGTGCGCCTTTTTCCCCAGTTGGTGGCGCTCCAGCTGATCGGCTGGCTGGGCTACGGCGCTTCGCTGCGCATCGGGGCGTCCATCTCGTTTCGGCACCCGTGGCTGGCGCTCGGGGTGTTCTCCACCGGCTTCGTCTTCGTCCTCGGGGCGATGGTGCTGCAGTTGCGGCTGGTCGGTGCCGAACTCGGCATCCGGCAGCTGCTGCCCGAGGACGCCCCGAGCGATGACCGCGACGAGGGCATCGCGCGCCTGCTCGCGCTGACCCTGCTGCCCTTCCTCGGCATCTATGCCGCCTTCGGGTTCGTCCAGGAGCGTGCCGAGGAGCTGATGGTCAGTTCCCTGGTCCAGACCGGGGTCCTCAGCGACCGGACCCTGGCGGCTCAGCTTGCCCCGCAGACCGCCCGCGAGATCGGGATCGTGGTCGCGGTGATCGTGGGGGCTTACGTCGTACGCCGGCTCCTCGACCTGCTCCACGAGGCGACTGGCCGCCGGATCCTGGGCTTCCTGGCGGCGTTCGTCGAGGCCTTCTTCATGCTGAGCCTGTTGTTGACCGGCGGCCATCTGCTCACCTTCCTCCGTGACTGGGTGGTCGACCGGGCCCTGCGACAGTGGGTCGACACCTGGGTGGACGGTGTGGCCGCGGTGCTCGCGGTGATCAAGGTCAACCTGCCGGCCATCATCACCGCGGTCGGCGGATTCCTCAGTGAGCACGCGATTCCGTTCCTGCTCGAGGTCATCGGGCAGCCGCTTGCCTGGCTGGCGGTCGCGGCCCTGGTCTATGGCTCGCACGTGCTCTCGATCGCCGACCTCTGGCGCAAGGGGGCACGGCCCGCCGATGCGGCGCGGGAGTTCACTCGCATGCGGGGCACGGGGCCCCGCCGGCGCGGCTCGGCGACCCAGCGGCGGGCCTGGCTCGAATTCCAGGAGGTCTTCCTGGGCGATATCGACGACAAATACGTCCCGACCTTCCAGTCGCTGCGGCTGGTGCTCAACGCCGGGTTGCTCTTCCTGTGCGCGTTCGTGGTGTTGCACCACGCCATTACCCGCGTCTCCGATCTGTTCTCCAACCTGGTCACCCGCCTTGTCGGCGGTCACACGGTCGACTTCTGGTATACCTGGGACGTTCTCATCGACCTCTCCCGCCACCTGCCGTTCGAACCGCTGCGGGTGTGCCTGCTGGCGGTCGCCCTGCGAGAGTGCCTCACGTTCTTCCGGGCCCGTGCGGAGGCGGCGTCGGCCCAGCGGTACGCCGGGGTCGCTGCCCGCGACGGCAATGCCGCACCCGCACGGGCGGCCGGTGGCCCAGTGGCACCGGAGACGGCGGGTGGGGCATGAGACCCGTTAAGGCACGCAGGCTGACCCGGCGCAATATCGCGGCGGTGTTGGTCGCGCTCTTGGTGTTCTCGATCGCCGGACTGCTGGAGGGGCTGTTCCAGGCGCGCCTCGGCGAGGAGGCGTGGGAGACCCGGTTCGACAATATCGAGGCCGCTCTGGGCGAGAGCGTCGACCTCGACGGGGCCCGCGGGACCGTGGTGTCCTACGAGTCCGCCTATCGCTACTCCGATGTCTTCGATGAGCGGCAGGCCAACGGCATCTTCCTGCTCGTGACTCTGCGCGGGGAGTTCCCCAACCCGGGACGCAACGACATCGCGGATGTCTTCGTGCACTATGCCGACGGCGTACGCACCAAGCCCGTGGCCGGCAACGCCCCCGCCGCCCCGTCCGGTTTCGCGGCGACCCGGGCGGTGGTGTTCGAGCTCGATCCCGAGCGGCTGGCGGGCGTGCGGGTGACGGTCAACCAATACGAGGCGACCTATCGCTATCGCACCCGGGCAGTGGTGGATCTCGGCATCGACGAGACCCGCGCCGCTGAACTGCGGGCGGTTTCACCCGAGCACGTGGTCACGGTGGAACAGGAGAAGCTCGAGGTGCTGCGGTGACACGGCGGGCGCTGCGCGCCTGGCTGGGCCTGTGGATCGTGGCGATGCTCGCCACGACCTATATCGCGGGCTGGGTCTATTACGCGACGATGCACCAGCGGGTGATCGGCCAGCAGCTGGCCCCGGGTGAGGGTGCCTTCAACAGCCACGGCGTCCACCTGCGGATCGTGTCGATCCACCAGTCGCGCGAGATCGCCGGGCAGTGGGACACCTATCGGGCCGCCCCCGGCGCCACCTGGGTGATCGTCACCTTCGAGGGGACTCGGACCGCCGACGACTGGCTGTGCAATGCGGACCTGATCGGGCAACACGGGCAGCGGTGGGAATACACCACGAAGGTCTCCGGGCGCGAGCGCGCCTTCAGCTGCATGGACTTCGTCCCCGGGGAACCGACGCTCGGCGAAACGATCTTCGAGATCCCGGAGAGCGAGGCGAACCGGTTGATGGGCCTCAGCGCGTTCTATGAACGTGATCGCTTCTTCCGCCAGCTCATCCTGCGGCCCTGAGCCCGGCTTAGACTCCCGCCATGACCACCCCGCTCGGCCCGGCGTACGCCAATCCCCCCGGGATCCGCATCGATCCCGAGCGGCTCGACCCAGGCTGGCGCGGGCCGCAGCCACCGCGGGCGAGTGGGAGCACGATCCTGCTCGCGGTGCTCGCCGTGGCCGTGCTGGTGCTGGGCACGATCTGGGCGGGCGGTGGCTTCGCGGAACGAACGGATCAGGTGCAGGCCTATCCACTGGGCGAGGAGGTCGACGTCGGCTCCTTCACGATCACCTTCACCCACGTCGAGGTCAGCTTCCAGGAGGCCGAGGAGATCGGCACCAAGCCGGAGCGCTGGTCGATCCGGGCCCACGGGACCGCGACGAACACCACGGGTGCGCCGTTGGTCCTCTATAAGCCCGGGTATGTCGGGCTGGCCAACGGTTTCACGATTTCCGGATATGACCTTTATCCCCAGCTGCGCACCGAGACCGGGGAGTGGAAGAACACCCGCGGACTGAGCCTGGAGGCGGGATTGCCCGACGTCCCGGTGATCTTGTCCGGTGAGCTGCCCGGGGCGTGGGAGCCGACCGGTCACATCTTCGTCGGGGTGCGGCTGCAGAGCTATGCGGCCCACGAGATCAACCAGGGCCTGACGAGCGAACGCTGGAGCAATGCCCCGGCCGGGGTGGCCGGGTTCTGGGCCCCGGTCCGGATCCTGCCGCCCGGTTCGTGACCTTGTCGGCTCAGAACGGCCAATAGACGAACAGCAGCTCCGCCAGCACGAGCACCACGAGGATCAGCACCAGCAGGGGCACCAGCGGCAGCCGGCGCGATCCCTTGACCGGGGCGGCGTGATTCACGCGTGGGACCGGCGGCGGTGGCGGCGGCGGGGGTGGTGCCGGCGCCGGCTGCGGGGGCACCGCGTGCAGGGAATGGTCGTAGTGCAGGGCACCGGGGGCGAGCACCCACGACGGCAGCTCCGCCGGGGTCCGCCGGAGCAGATCCGAGACCCGCTCGCTGAGGCCTTCGGGCAGCGCCTCGCCGGTCAGCAGGACCTCGTCGAGCAGCTCGCGGTTCACCCCCGGCTGGGTGAGCACCTCCTCCACCAACCCCGGCAGCACGTCATCGGCCGCCGCGTCATCGGGCGCGCTGGTCGTGGCCAGGACCAGGAACAGGTTGCCCATCCGGGCGATCGCCGAGGCGGTGTTCCGGTCGGCATCGAGCATCAGCAACCGGCCGCCCTCGCCGCCGAGACCGCGGTAGGCCGCCGCGACCGCGATCGGCTCCGGCACCGGGATGATGCCGATCCCCGCCAGCGAGGCGGCCCGGCGCAGGTCCAGCACCTGTTCGGCGCTCCAGCCGTCGGGGTGGGTGACCAGCGTCCGTTCCGGTGGGGTGCCGGTCTCGGCGACGGCTCGTTCGTACGCCGCGGCGAGCAGCGCGGAGACGAGGGGAATCGGGTCCGGTCCGCCGTCGGCCGGGGCAGCGAGCAGGGCGTACGGATCGAGGACCAAACCGGCCGGCGCGATCCCGGCCCGGTCCAGGGCCTCCACCCCGACCAGGGTCACCGAGCCGTCGGACCACACCGCCGAGGGCATGCCCTCCGTGCGGATCACCTGCGGATCGGGGGCGGCCGCCTCCGCCAGGACCGGGCCGTCGGCCGCGGGTTCGGTGGCAGGGGGCGCGGCGGGGTGCGCCTCCTCCGCCGGTGCGTCGGCACGACGATCGTCGGCATCCGCCGGTGGCTTTGGGTCGCCCGGGCCCAGCCGGATGAGCTCCGGTGCACCGGTTTTCGGGCCGAGGGGTGCGCGGGCCGCCCAGGTCCGCGCGGGACAGACGGCGATGGCGAGAATCCAGCTCACTCGTCCACCCACCTCCCCTGCGCACGCGGCGGAGAACCGCTTCGTCGATGAAGGATATAGGGCGGGTGCAGACCTCCTCGGCATTGCTCGCCGGGGCGCCGCGTTCGGCGCGCACACCGGCGGGTGCCCGAGCTCCGAAATCGCCTCAGGCGGCCTGACGGCCTGGGGGGGCATAAGGGGGGATACTCAGACCCCTGCCGATGCCTGTGAAGGGGCGTTATGGGCCACTGATTGGCATTTGGTGTGGACAGCGGCCTCGCTGGCTCGGGTTCTGTGGTGAAACCCATTAGACTTGCCGAGGTTGCTCGCCGACGAAAGGAAGTCCATGACGCAGCGCCCCGACCCGCACTCGACGGACGACGGTCCCGAGCAGGAAGTCGAGGAGGTCCCGGTCCCGGACGCCGATCCGGGGATCAGTGCCGAACAGTCGGCGGCCGTCGAGGCGAAGGCCGAGCGGCAGAAGCGCCACCTCGTCGAGGAGGGCGTCTATGACGCCTCCGCGATCACGGTGTTGGAGGGCCTGGAGGCGGTGCGCAAGCGCCCGGGGATGTATATCGGGTCGACCGGCGAGCGCGGTCTTCACCATTTGGTCTATGAGATCGTCGACAACGCGGTCGACGAGGCGCTCGCGGGCCATTGCGACACCATCGACGTCCGGATCCTCCCGGGCGGCGGCATCTCGGTCAGCGACAACGGCCGGGGCATCCCCGTCGAGACGCACGCCGGCAAGGGCATCCCGGCGGTGACGTTGGTCTATACGGAGTTGCATGCGGGCGGCAAGTTCGGTGACGGGGGCTACAAGGTCTCCGGCGGCCTGCACGGCGTGGGCGCCTCGGTGGTGAACGCGCTGTCGGAGAAGCTGACGGTCGAGGTCCGGCGCGACGGCCACCTGTGGACGCAGGAGTTCCAGCTCGGCGTGCCGAGCGGAGAACTTCAGAAGGGACCGGAGCGCACCGAGACCGGCACGCGCGTGACGTTCTATGCCTCTCCCGACATCTTCGAGACCACCGATTATTCCTATGAGACCCTGTCCACCCGATTCCGGGAGATGGCGTTCCTCAACAAGGGCCTGACGATCAACATCGTCGATGAGCGAGAGGGCAATGTCGATGAGGAGGGCCACCAGCACTCGGCGAGCTATCGCTATGACGAGGGACTGATCGACTATGTCCGCTATCTCAACGGCAAGGGCAAGGACCCCATCCACTCCACGGTGATCAACCTCGAGACCGAGGACGAGAGCCAGGGGCTCTCGCTCGAGGTCGCGATGCAGTGGACGACGGCGTACACCGAATCGGTGCACACGTTCGCCAACGCGATCAACACCCACGAGGGCGGCGCGCACGAGGAGGGCTTCCGGGCGGCGCTGACCTATACGGTCAACAAATGGGCCGAGGCGTGGGGGATGGTCAAGAAGCAGGAGGACCGCCTCGCCGGTGATGACATCCGCGAGGGGCTGACCGCGATCGTGTCGGTGAAGCTCGCCGAGCCCCAGTTCGAGGGCCAGACGAAGACCAAGCTCGGCAATACCGAGGCCAAGTCGTTCGTCCAGCGGGCCGTCAACGACATCCTGTCCGACTGGATGGAGGAGAACCCGGCCGAGGGCAAGATCATCGTCCGCAAGGCCCAGGCGGCGGCCACCGCCCGCGCGGCAGCGCGCAAGGCGCGCGACCTTGCCCGCAACCGCAAGGGCCTGCTCGGCTCCGGCGGCCTGCCCGGCAAGCTGAAGGACTGCCAGTCGACCAACCCGGAGGAGTGCGAGCTCTTCATCGTGGAGGGCGACTCGGCCGGCGGCTCGGCCCGCAACGGCCGCGATCCGCGGACCCAGGCGATCCTGCCGATTCGCGGCAAGATCCTCAACGTGGAGAAGGCCCGGCTCGACCGCATCCTGCAGAACCGGGAGGTCGAGGCGATCATCACCGCCCTCGGCACCGGCATGCAGGACGACTTCGACATCGACAAGCTGCGCTATCACAAGCTCGTGCTGATGGCTGACGCCGATGTCGACGGCGCCCACATCCGCACGCTGCTGCTGACGCTGCTGTTTCGCTTCATGAAGCCGATGATCGACCACGGTCACGTCTATCTGGCCCAGCCGCCGCTGTTCCGGCTGCGCTGGACGAATGCGGAGCACGAGCTGGCCTATTCCGATGCCGAACGCGATGCCCTGGTCAAGGCGGGCCAGGAAGCAGGGAAGAAGCTGCCGCAGGTGAACCCGATCCAGCGCTACAAGGGCCTGGGCGAGATGGACGCCGACGACCTGTGGGAGACCACCATGAATCCGGAGAACCGGATCCTGCTCCAGGTGACGCTCGAGGACGGTGCGCGCGCCGACGAGATGTTCTCGATCCTGATGGGCGAGGACGTGGAGCTGCGCCGGACGTTCATCCAGCGCAACGCCAAGGACGTCCGCTTCCTCGACATCTGACGCCAGCGGCGACCACCCACCCCGCCACCTTCCCGCTCGACCCAGTTAGGCAGGCATGACCGACACGCCGGACGAACCGATGAATGACAACGAGTCCACCGTGGACGAGATCGTTCCTCCCCAGAAGGGCACCACCGAACCCGTCGACCTCCAGGTCGAGGTCCAACGGTCCTATCTGGACTATGCGATGAGCGTGATCGTCGGCCGGGCGCTGCCCGATGTGCGTGACGGGCTCAAGCCCGTGCACCGCCGGGTGCTCTATGCGATGTATGACGGGGGCTATCGCCCCGACCGCGGCTGGAACAAGTGCTCCCGCGTCGTCGGTGAGGTGATGGGGCTTTATCACCCCCACGGTGACTCGGCGATCTATGACACGTTGGTGCGGCTCGCGCAGCCGTGGGTGATGCGCCACCCGCTGGTCTCGGGGCAGGGCAACTTCGGCTCCCCGGGCGACGACCCGGCGGCGGCCATGCGCTACACCGAATGCAAGATGGCGCCGCTGGCCATGGAGATGGTCCGCGACATCGACGAGGACACCGTCGACTTCAAGCCGAACTATGACAACCGCGAGTCCGAGCCGACGGTGCTGCCAGCGCGGTTCCCGAACCTGTTGGTGAACGGTTCGACCGGCATCGCGGTCGGCATGGCCACCAACATCCCGACCCACAACCTCCGCGAGGTCGCCGAGGCCGTGCAGTGGTCGCTCGGGCACCCCGAGGCGAGCAGCGAGGAACTGCTCGAGGCGGCGCTGCAGCGGGTCAAGGGTCCCGACTTCCCCAACGGCGCGCTCATCGTCGGCCGGGACGGGATCGAGCAGGCATATCGCACGGGCCGCGGCTCGGTCACCATGCGCGCGGTGATCGATATCGAGGAGGACTCCTCGGGGCGGACCCAGCTGGTGATCACCGAGCTGCCGCACATGTGCAACCCGGACCGGTTGGCGGAGAAGATCGCCGAGCTCGTGAACGCGGGGCGGCTCGGCGGGATCGCCGACATCAAGGACGACACCTCTGCCCGCACCGGGCAGCGGCTCGTCGTGGTGCTCAAGCGCGACGCGCAGCCGCGGGTGGTGATGAACAACCTCTACAAGCACACGCAGCTGCAGGACACCTTCGGCTGCAACATGCTCGCCCTGGTCGACGACGTGCCGCGGACGCTGCGGCTGGATCAATTCATCTCCTACTGGATCACTCATCAGCTCAACGTCATCCGGCGGCGGACCCAGTTCCGGCTCAACAAGGCCGAGGAGCAGGCGCACATCTATCGCGGCCTGGTCAAGGCGCTCGACGCGCTCGATGAGGTCATCGCCCTCATCCGCCGCTCGGCATCGACCGAGGAGGCCCGCGAGGGCCTGAAGCGGTTGCTCGACATCGACGATGTCCAGGCGACCGCGATCCTCGACATGCAGCTGCGGCGCCTGGCGGCCCTGGAGCGGCAGAAGATCATCGACACGCTGGCCGAGATCGAGCTGCGGATCGCCGACCTGAAGGACATTCTGGCCAGCGATGAGCGCCAGCGCACGATCATCGGCGATGAGCTCGCGGAGATCGTGGACAAGTACGGCGACGATCGGCGGACCCGGATCGTGTCGGCCGATGGCGACATGTCCGATGAGGACTTCATCCCCGACCTCGACGTGGTGGTCACGATCACCCAGGGCGGCTATGCCAAGCGGACGCGCACCGAGCAATACCGGCTGCAGAAGCGCGGTGGCAAGGGCGTACGCGGGGCTTCGCTGCGCGCCGACGACGAGGTCGCCCACCTGTTCGCGACCACCAACCATCACTGGGTGCTGTTCTTCACCAATATGGGCCGGGTCTATCGGGCCAAGGTGTGGCAGCTGCCCGAGGCCGGACGCGATGCCCGGGGCTCGCACGTGGCGGGGCTGTTGTCGTTCCTGCCCGATGAGCGGATCGCGCAGGTGCTCACCCTGCGCGGCTATGACGACGAGCCTTATCTCCTGCTGGCGACGAAGCACGGACTGGTCAAGAAGACCGACCTGTCGGCGTACGATTCGCCCCGGCAGGCCGGTGTGATTGCGATCAATTTCCGTGACGACGACGACCAGCTGATCGGAGCCGGTCTGTGCGGGCCCGCGGACGATGTGCTGCTGCTGTCGCGCAAGGGGCAGGCGATCCGGTTCTCCGCCGACGACTCGCAGCTGCGGCCGATGGGTCGCGCGACCTCGGGCGTGACCGGCATGAAATTCCGTGCCGGCGATGAGTTGTTGTCGATGGCGATCATCGACTCCGATCTGCCGGAGGACGATCGCTTCGTGTTCACGGTGACCGCTGAGGGGTTCGCCAAGCGGACGCGGGTGAGCGAATATCGCGAGCAGGGCCGAGGCGGTCTCGGGATCAAGGCCATGCGCCTCAACGACGAGCGCGGCCAGCTCGTGGGCGGGCTCGTGGTGCAGGAGTCCGATGAGGTCATCGCGATCAAGCACAGCGGCCAGATCACCCGCAGCGGTGTGTCCGAGGTGCCCGTGAAGGGGCGGGACACGATGGGCGTGAAGTTCGTGGGTGTGCGCGGGGATGACCTGGTCTCCCTCATCGCCCTGAACCCTGAGAATTCCGTGGTCGCCGACGAGAACGGAACGTCGGAATCGACCGAGGAGGCATCGGCCGGGCATGATGGATCGTCAGCCGATCCCTCCGGTGACATGAGCGAGGTCTCCGCGGAGGACGCGGACGCCATCGACGACAGTGCCGCTGAGGCGGAGGAGGACAACCGTGAGTGATCCGAAGAACCCCGGCACGACCCCGCCGGGTGTGGAGCCGGACGCGACCACGATTCGTCCCCCGCTGGGCGGGGCCAGCCCGATGGACAGGGGACCGCAGGGCGGCAACCGGGCCGACCGCGTGCGAGAGTGGGTGAAGCGGCGGGGCACTCAGTCCGGTGGCCCTGGTGGGCCCGACGCCCCGGCACCGGCCGGTCAGCAGGCTCCTGCCGGGACGCCGCCGCGTGCGGGTGGGCCCGGTGGTCTGCAGAGCCCGGCCGGCGGACCCGAGGGGCCGATGCGCTCCGCCCCTTCGGCGAATCCCCCTGCCTCGCCCGCGCCGAGCCCTGCTTCGGCGGCGTCCGCCGCGAACCCCACGCCCGGGCAGCAGCTCTATCGCCCGGCCGCCGACACCACCCCCCAGCCGGCCGTGGACGCCGAGACCACCCGGGTGACCCCCGTGGCCGGTGGT
>JAUNRO010000019.1 GCA_030544185.1 Propionibacteriaceae bacterium
ATGTCGTACACGGGGGTGGCGACCATCCCTGTGCGACACAGCTCGGCGAGGGCGGCGACCGCGGCAGCAGCGTCCCAGGTGCCTGGGTCGTCGCAGTCGACCATCCCGAGCTCGTCGCTCCGCGGGAGCGCGGGGTCGTCGAACAGGGCGTCCAGCTCGCGGCGCACCGCCGCGGCGGCAGCCTCGTCCGGGGCGGGACCGGTGCCGGCCGAAGTCCCGATGTCGAAGCCGGTCGTGGAGTCCTGCCGCGCCTTAAGGTGGTGGCGCACGATCTCCTCAGTGCGCCAGTAACGCTCCAGATAAAGCAGGTCACCCACGAGCCGCAGGGGGCGGCCCGCGCCCGGGCCGGATCCGGTCGCGATCGCGGGCGAGCGCCGGATCGCCTCGGCCCACGCCGCGGGTTCGGGCCAGGCCAGGTCGGTGGGCGGGTCTTCAAGGGTGTCGGTGACCAGTTCGGCGAGCCGGGTGATGTCGAGGCACACCGAGCCGCTGCGCAGCGCCCGGACCACCAGGGCGACCGCGAGCCGGACCTGATCGTCGGGTTCCTCCCACAGGTCGCCCACCAGCCGGGCCGTGTGGACATCGGCCGCGCCCAGCACCTCGGCGGCGTTGAACTCCGCGAGCAGCCCGTCCGCGCTGAGCACCTCATCCGCGCTCGACATCGACACCTCCCTCATCCGGCGCTTCCCCCGCCACGTCGAGCCCCGCCAGCAGATCCGACAACTCCACGACCAGGGCCGCAGGCGGTCGCCAGGAGAACACCCCGCACGGCAGTCCGTCGACCACCGGAGTGTCGGGCCCGGCCATGCCACGGACGAACAGATAGGCGATCCCGCCGAGGTCGCGGTCGGGGTCGTAGTCCACCAGTCGCCACCGCAGGAAGCGGTGCAGCGCCACCGCATAGAGCAGCGCCTGCAGCGGATAGTGCGCGGCCATCATCGCGTCGGCCATCGCGTGCGGGACATAGTGGCCGACCATCAGCGGCGTCCGCTCGTCCAGCGGCCCGAGCCAGTTCGTCTTGTAGTCCACCACCAGATAGCGCATCCGGCCCGTCTCGTCGGGCACCCGCAGCACCGCGTCGATCGACCCGACGAGAAACCCCCGCAGGACCTCCTCGTTGAGCAGCGGATCGGTCAGCCCTGCGGAATAGGCGGCGAGCGGGTCATCCGGCGCCAGGTGCCGGGCGAGCAACCCACCCAGCTCGCCCAGCAGCACCCGCCGCGTCGGTCGGTCCCCGCCCGCGAGGGCGTACTCGAAATCCAGCTCCGCCAGCCGATCCCGCTCGGGGATGTCGCACAGCCGCAGCCCGGCGGCCACCGGACCGAGGGGCGTGCGAATCGCGGGCAGCAGCGCGTGGGCGAGCAGGGCCGGGGTGAGGTTTCCGGCATGGGACTCGACCGGCAGCCGGCTCAGCCAGCGGGTGGCGTGGTCGCGGATCTCGGCCTCGAGATCGCTCGCGTGCGGGTCGAACGTCTCATAGATCGCGTGCACGAGCGTGCCGAACGCCGGCCCACGCGGCAGGTCCGCCATGGGCGAGGGGGCCGCGAGGGGACCGGTGAGCACGGGTGCGGCGATCGTCTCCTCGGGCTCGAGCTCATCGGAGAGGACCTGCAACTCGTCGTGCTCCGCGGTCTCGACCTGGCCGGGGCCCTCCGGCCCGGGGGCGAGGTCGTGGGCACGGGCGGTGAGGTTGGAATAAGACGTCCGGCGCCAGTCCTGGTCCACGGTCCGGGTGAAGGAGCGAGCCCGGAGCTCAGGCACCGGATCGAGCAACCCGGGGAGGGCACCCGCAGGGATTGTGCCCACCGCCTGGACGGCGATCCCCGGTGCGTGCAGGAGATCGGCGGGGGAGGTGCGACAGGAGTACGCGGGTCTGGGTGCCGGCTCGCCCGCGCGGAACAGCAATCGGTGCAGCGGTGCGGGCGGGGTCCGCTTCCGGTGAGCGGCCCACCAGAGCACGAGCCGGCACTGGGCGCGGGTCGCTGCGACATAGAGCAGGCGGAGTTCCTCGCCGGCCTCCTCGGCCTCGCGCACGCTCCAGGCATCGGCGCGGTCGCGCCCGCGCGGGGCCAGATAGAGGTGGCGGACCCCGTGGTGGTGGAACTCGAACGGCGCCCGGTCGTCGGGCTTGACCCAGGTCTCCCAGCGGTCGGGCAGATAGACGATCGGAAACTCCAGACCCTTGGCACGGTGGAAGGTCATGATCTGCACCGCATCGGCGTCGGACTCCATCCGCCGCGTCCGCTCATCGGAGCCGCCCCGCTCGTCGCGGATCCGCTCATCGAGCCACGCGATCAGCGCGGTCGTGCCGAACCGCTCCCGGCTCTGGGCGGCGTGCAGCAGCTCGCCGAGGTGGCGCAGGTCGGTGAGCTCGCGGTCGCCGCCGGCGCGGGCGAGCAGGCGCTCGGCAAGGCCGGATTCCAGCGCGGCCTCCGCGAGGGCGGCCAGGCCGTGGCGGCCGAGCGTCCGCGCCCACCCGCGGATCCGGGCGGAGAGGTCGGCCAGATCCTGCTCGGCGGCCGTCGCGAGGTCGACCAGGGACCAGCCGATGAAGCTGGTGAGCGCGGCCTCGCGGATCGTCTGTGCGTTCGGGGATTCACACGCCCGCAGCAAGGTCAGCCAGTCCTGGGCCTGGACGGTGGCGAACACGCTGGTGGCCCCGGTGTGCACGGCGGGAATGCCGGCGGCGGTGAGGCGGTCGCGGAGGTCGTCCGCGGTGTATTTGCCGCGGACGAGCACGGCGATGTCGCGGGGGGTCACGGGCCGGAGCCCGTGGCCGAGATCGACGCGCGCGTCGGACTCCGGCGCAAGCAGCCGGCCGATGTCGGCGACCAGGTCCTCGGCCACCCGGTCGCGCAGTTCCGCGGGGGTGGGACCCTTGGGGTCGGTGTCGAACGCCGGCGCCAGGACTTTCAGCCGCAGCGGTGCGGCGAGGTCGGCATCGGCCACGGTGAACCGGTCGCCGTGATGGGCCGCGACGGGGCGGACCACGATGCGTTCGTCGCCGAGCTGGGCGCCGCCGAACAGCGCGCTGAGGGCCTCGACCAGCCCGGCGTCGGTGCGCCAGTTGGTGGTGAGCGTGTGCACCCGGGCGCCGGGGGAGGTGACCGCCGCAAGATAGGCATTGACCTCCGCCCCACGGAAGGCATAGATGGCCTGCTTCGGGTCTCCGATCAGCACCATCGTGGAGTGACCGGTGAAGGCCTGGTCGAGGATGTCCCACTGCACCGGGTCGGTGTCCTGGAACTCGTCGACCAGCACCACCCGGAATCGGCCACGCAGACGGGCCTTCACCGCGGCGGCGAGGCCGGGGTCGGGATCGGCGTCGGGGGAGACCCGCCCCGCCAGCAGATCGCGCAGCCGGGTCAGCAGGTCGTCATGGGTGATGAGGCCGCGGACCGCTTTGCGTCGACGGACCTCCCGGCGGACGGCCTCGGCGAAGCTCAGCTGGCGGGCATAGGTCGGCAACTTAGCCGGGTCCGGAGCCAACGGTCCGTCGAATCCCGCGACCCGCCGCGCGATCGCCTCCGCCTGGCGCCAGTCGAAGTCAGGCCGGTCCACCCCGGCGAATGCCCGCAGCCAGAAGTCCGCGGCGACCTCCCGCGCCAGATCGGAGAGATCCTCCACGAGCACGGCCCCGGGATCGGTGCCCGCCAGCACCCCCAGCCCGTCGAGCATGCGCCCGCAGAACTCGTGGGTGGTGCTGATCGTGGCCGCGTCAAAGTCGGCCAGCGCGGTGGCGATGCGCTGCAGGCGCGTGTGCAGGTCGGCGGGCTCACCGGCACAGAGCAGCCGGTTGACCGGGTCGGGACCGGGCTCGCCGCCGCCCAGGACCCGCTGCAACGCGGCCTCGGTGTCGGTCAGCCGGGCCCGGATGCGGTCGCGGAGCTCCTGGGTGGCCGCGCGGCTGAACGTCACCATCATCAGCTGGGACAGTGGCAGGCCCTCGGCCAGGTAGCGCGTGGCGAGGGCGGCGATCGCATAGGTCTTGCCGGTCCCGGCCGATGCCTCCAGCACGTGGGTGCCGGCCTCGGGCAGCGGCCCGGTGACGTCGAAGGGCGTGGGCTCGGTGCTGTTCGAGTCGGCGGGGGCGGTGGCCGGGTCGATGGGGGCGGTCACAGGGCACCCTCCTCGGCGATCAGCGGCTCCCAGACGCGCCGGGCGAGGGCCTCGAAGGCCGATCGACCACCGGGTCCGTCCCCGGGGGTGGCGGCGCGGCGGGTGAGGTCGGAGAACCTTCTCGGGCTGAGCCCGAACCGCTGCCACGCAGCATCGCATTCGAGCTTCCAGGCGTCCCCCGGGGCGTACTGGTTCCCACCCGGGCGCAGCGCCTCGATCTGCGCCGCAGCCGTATTCGGCGGCACCGGCAGCAACTCGCAGAGCCCCCGCGCCCACAGCTGGATCAGGTCGTTGAGCCTCGCCCGCGCGTCCACCTCGGCCACGGGTCCGAGCAGCGAGCCCCGGGCCCGCTTGCCGATCGTGACCGAGCGCCAGGCGACCTCGGGATAGGCGACCTTGAGCGCGAGCAACTCGATCCAGGCCCGCAGCCGCTGCCGGCCACGGACGGCCCCATAGCCGACCCTCACCAGCGTGCGGTCCCGCACCCCGGTCACCATCCCGGTGAGCCGGAAGCGGCCGAGGTCGGCGGCCACCCACGTGCTCGTGGCGGGGTGGGCGAGCCAGGGCTGGGCAGCGGAGCCGATCTGGCGAACGTCCTGCTCGATCCGGTTCAGCAGGTCGATCCCACGCTGGCGCGGTGGCACCTCACCGCGACAGAACTCCGCCTCGCGGACGACCGCCAGATCGGCACCGGTGAGCAGATGGGCCTGCAGCATGCGCTCGCCGATCGCCCACTGCTGGAGGCCGTCCAGCTCGATCGGCATCTCGTCGGGGACGGTCTCGTCCTCGGCGCCCGAATAGATCTGGGCGCGGCGTCGCAGCAGGCCCCGGGCCGGATTGGCGAAGAAATAGGTGAGGTCGCTCAGCTCCACGCCGATGACCTCGTCGTCGAACTCGGCGGGGGGCGCGAGCCGCACCTCGGCCAGCGACTGCGCGGGCAGGGAGGCGGGCGCGGTCTGGCTGCGCACGAGGGCCGCCGCAGCCCGGGCGGCGCGGGGATCGAAGCTCACCGGCTTCGGGTGGAAGTTGGCGACCGCGAACGGCTGCAGCGGGTGCCGGACCTCCAGCACGGCCCACGGGTCGTCATCGCTGAGCTCCTCGAGGGCGCCCCTCAGCTCCGCCAGCGGGACCGCCGGCGGGCGGCGCTCCCCGGTCTGCGGACTGGCGCCGGAATGGATCACGACCAGGTGATCGCCCGCGGCGAGCACCGCGTCCAGCAGGATCTGGCGGTCCTCACTGCGGGGATCGCGGTCGCCCACCCACGGCGCCGCAGCGAGCAGGTCGTCGCCGTCGACGTGACCCCGCCTGGGGAAGACACCGTCGTCGAGACCGAGCAGCACGACGACGCGGTGGGGCACCGACCGCATCGGGTTGAGCGTGCACAGGGTCAGCGCCCCCGTCCGGAAATTGGCCCGGCTGGGTCGCCCCGCGAACGCATCGGCGAGCACGCTGCGGATATCTGCCGCCTCGCCGTCCATCGAACCGGTCGCGTCCGGCGCTGGCACCGGTGCACCTATCTCCGCGGACTCCGCGAGGTCGGTGAGTTCGGTCCAGGCATGGGTCCGCTGCCAGGTGTCTGCGGCCGGGACCTCCGTCACGAGCTCGAGGGCGCTCCGGCAGGCTGCGACCCACGCGGGCAGCGTCCGCGGGCCGGTGAAAGAATCCACGATCCGCCCGAGTCGCTCCACGAGCTCGACCAGCCGCCCGATGAGCGCCACATCGCTCGACTCGACCTCGCCCATTGGCAGCACCGTGCCCTGCACGTGCTGGTCCCGGTCGTCCATCGCGATCCCGAGCAGCATCCGCTCCAGCCCGGCGGCCCAGGTGTTCTGCCCATAGCCGCCCATGCTGAACCGTTCCCGGTGCCGCCGGTCCAGCCCCCACCGCACGCCGGAGCGCGGCACGAGGTCGCGCAGCCGGTCGAGGTTGGCATCGGTGAACCCGAACCGCCGCGCGACCGGTGGGTCGGCACACAGGTCCAACAGCTCCGAGGAACCGGCCCGCGAATCACCCAGCGTCAGCAGGGTCTGCAGCGTGGCCAGCAACGGGTTGAGCTCACGGAGCGACCGGTCCGCCAGCCGCACCTTCAGCTCCTGGCCCGGATGCCCCGCCCCCTCGGCCGGTCCCTCGATGGCGAACGTCGCCGACACCAGTGGTGCGAACCGGTCGATATCGGGGCACATGACGAGGATGTCGCGCGGCTCGAGATCGCGATGGTCGGCCAGTAGCCCGAGCACGACCTCCCGCAGCACCTCGACCTGGCGATCGGGCCCGTGGCAGGCATGCAGGCGGACGCTGTCGTCGGTCGGCGCGACCGGCGCCCGCTCCGGGGTGGCGACGTCGTCGCGGATCGCCGCCTGAAGCCGGTGGAGCACCGTCAGGTGACCGGGCGCGGCTTCCTCGGTGACCGCGACGGCGGTCGCGCGGTCGCCGAGCACGAGCTGGAGCTCCCGCGCGTCCCGGGCCAGCCGCCGGTTGAGCCGGTGCCGGGGGAGCAGGGCGGTGGGATCGGCGCTCCGCGCCCCCCGGTACGCCCCAGGGGTCGCGTTCTCGACGCGTTCCCAGAGCGCGGGCGAGGGATGCGGAAGCCACAGGTGGACCGCGCGATGGCGGCCGAGAGCGTCGAGCACCGCGAGTTGGGTCGCGTCGAGCCGGGTCGGCCCGAACACCGACAGCCGCCCCGGCAGGTCGGCGCGACCGGGCTCTTCGGCGAGCAGCGTCGTGGCGCGTTCGATCCGCTCGAGCAGGTCGGGCCCGCCGAGGTCGGCGCGCAGGGCGGTCCACAGCTCGTGCTGCCAGCGGGCGTGGGGATCGAGGGGGTTCCCGTCGGGATCGACGGCCCGGCCGGCTCGCCAGTGGCGCAGCAGCTCGGGGCGCTGGGCGGCATAGGAACGGAACAACCCGGCCACGCGCGCCGCCGTGGCGTACCTCCGTGACGTCGGCAACCGCGGATCCAGCTGCGCCCGCAGGGGCCCGGCCCACGCCTGGTCCAGGTTGGCATCGAGGATGCGCAGGACGGCCCAGAGGCAGCGCTCGGCGCGCCAAGGATCGGTCTGGGGATCGAGCCCGAGCACGTGGTCGACCACGCGCCGGACCAGCACGTCGAGCCTGACGAAGTCGATGCCGGCCGAGACCCCGTCGCCATGACCGCGCGCGCCGAGATGGCCCGCGAGGGTCTGCGACAGCCAGCGCTCGACGCCCGGGGTCGGCACCGACACGAGCTCGGCACCGAAGGGATCGGCGAGCGGCACCGCGAGGGACTGCGCGAGCCCGCGCGCGAGCGCATCCGTGCGGGTCGCGCGGTGCAGGAACAGGCCGGGGCGGCCGTCGGCAGGAATCGTGATCTTCATGGCACCGACCACCCTAGAGGGGGGCTCCGACACAACATCGGCCCAACGAGAGCCCCACGCGTGGGCGATCATGTTGTCCGAGGCCGCGACTAAGGTGCTGGGCGTGATCAATCCCGACTCCCTGCTGCAGGCCCTGGACCCCGAGCAACGCCAGGTGGCGACGACGCTGTCCGGTCCGGTCGCGGTCATCGCCGGTGCCGGGACGGGCAAGACCCGGGCGATCACGCACCGGATCGCCTATGGCGTGCAGGCCGGGATCTATCAGCCGACCTCGGTGCTGGCGGTGACGTTCACCACCCGCGCGGCGGGGGAGATGCGGGGCCGGCTCCAGCAGCTTGGGGTGCCGGGTGTGCAGGCCCGCACGTTCCACTCCGCGGCGCTGCGCCAGCTGCAATACTTCTGGCCCCGTGTCCACGGCTCCGCCCTGCCGGAGATTCTCGACAACCGGATGGGGCTGGTCGCCGAAGCCGCGGGCCGGCTCCGCGTGCAGGTCGACACCTCGGTCCTGCGCGACCTCGTCGGGGAGATTTCCTGGGCGAAGGTGTCCAACGTCGCGCCCGGGGACTATCCCGCGATCGCGGAGAGCTTCAACCGGACCCTTGCCTCGGTCACCCCCGAGGTCGTCGCGCGTGTCTTCGAGGGCTATGAGGACGCCAAGCGCGCCCGGGGCCGGATCGACTTCGAGGACATCCTCCTGTGTGCCACCGCGCTGCTCAGCGACCACACCGATGTCGCCGACGAGATCCGCCGCGCCTATCGCCACCTGGTGGTGGACGAATATCAGGACGTGTCCCCGCTGCAGGAGGCGCTGGTGAACCTCTGGCTCGGTGAGCGCCGCGATCTGTGCGTCGTCGGCGATCCAGCCCAGACGATCCACAGCTTCGCCGGCGCCCGCGCCGACTTCCTCACCGGTTTCGCGCGCCGCCACCGCGACACGACGGTCATCCGCCTCGTCCGCGACTATCGCTCCACCCCCCAGGTGGTCGACGTCGCCAACCGCATCATGCGCGCCACCGGCCGTGAGGGGTCGGGATCGGCCAGCGCGATGACCGCGGTGACCCTGCAGGCCCAGCGCCCGCCGGGCCCGGTGCCCGAGTTCGCCGAGGCGCCCGATGAGGCGGCCGAGGCGGCCCGGGTCGCCGACTGGCTGGCGGCCCGCCACGGCGCGGGCGTCGCCTATCGCGAGATGGCCGTGCTCTTCCGCATCAACGCCCAGTCGCCGTCGTTCGAGCAGGCGCTGGCCGACCGCGACATTCCCTATCTCGTCCGTGGTGCCGAGCGCTTCTATGAGCGACCGGAGGTCCGCCAGGCGCTCGGCGTGCTGAGCGCCGCCACCAAGGCCGGGGTCAGCGGGGACGGGTCGGCCGCCGACGAGGTCCGGGCCGTCCTCGCCGGTCTTGGCTGGACCACCGAGGCGCCCACCGGCGGCGGTCAGCGCCGGGAGCGGTGGGAGTCGCTCGCCGCACTCGCGTCCGTCGCCGACGATCTGGTCGCGGCCGACGAGTTCACGACCCTCGACGCCGTGGTCGCCGAGCTTCAGCGCCGCGCCGATGCCCAGCACGCGCCGGTCGCCCAGGGCGTCACGCTCGCGACCATCCACTCCGCCAAGGGCCTCGAGTGGGATGCGGTCGCCGTGGTCGGCGTCCACGAGGGCACGCTGCCGTTCATCCTCGCCACCAAGCCCCACGAGCTGGCCGAGGAGCGTCGCCTGCTCTACGTCGCCGTCACCCGGGCCCGGGAGCACCTGCACCTGTCCTGGTCCCGCAGTCGCTCCGGCGGTGGCAATCGTCGCCCGTCACGGTTCCTGGATGGGGTACGCCCGGAGTCCGCCTCGGCGGCTCCCGCGGCCGGGCGCGAGTCCCGGCGCCGGCGCAGCGCCCAGGCGGCCAGGTGCCGAGTCTGCGGCAACGGTCTCGGCAATGCCGCCGAGCGCAAGCTGGGGCGCCACGAGGACTGCCCCTCGACCTTCGACGAGGACCTGCTCGCCGAGCTCAAGGGCTGGCGCACCGAGCAGGCCCGCGAACAGAAGCTCCCGGCTTACTGCATCGTCACCGATGCCACCCTCCTGGCGCTGGCCGAGCAGCTGCCGAGCGATGAGCAGGGCCTGCTCGGGGTCGCCGGGATCGGGCGGGTGAAGGTGGAGAAATATGGGGCGGACCTGCTGGAGATCCTGCGCCGCGACTGAGCGGTCGCCCGGCCGAGCCTCAGATCGGCCACGTCTCCTGCCGCCACGCAGCGTCCCAGAACATCCACTCATAGCGCGAGGCTGTCCGGAACGCCCGCAGCGCCCGTTCCTGCTGCTCCAGCGGCAGCGGGTCGACCGCCGCATTGGTCAGCTCCTGGGCCAGCCGGCTCGCCTCAGTGAAGGCCGGATCGGCGTACGTATTGATCCACGCCGCATAGGGATGGTCGGCCCGGTGGTCGAGGGTGTCGAGCAGCCGCCGGCCGATGTGGTCATAGATCCAGAAGCACGGCAGCACCCCGGCGGCCAGCACGGCATAGCTGCCCTGCGTGGCACAGTTGGCGAGGAAGCTGGTGTAGGCCACACAGGTCGGCGACGGCTCCGCATCGGCGAAGTCGGCCACGAACTCCGCGTGGAGCTCCCGCTCGGTCACGGCCGTGGCGGTCGCGCTGTCGGCCCAGAACTGCAACTCCTCGACCGTGGGCGCCTGCGCTCCGGCGAGCGCGAGCACGCGCCCATAGTCGGCAAGATAGAGCGCGTCCTGCGCCATGTAGTACAAGAACTTGTCGCGGTCGAGTGATCCGTCGCCCAGCCCCGTGACGAACGGGTGGGTCTCGATGGCCTCGAGGATCGGGCGGACGTCGGCCCAGGCGTGCTCGGTGAACATGGTCCGAACCCTAGCCAACGCGTCCCGCGCCGCGGCCGAAGAGGTCTCGACGGTGTCCCGCGCTTGATAAGGTCCGGCCATGGCTTCGCACGCTGCACCCGCACCCACCGATGGCCGGGGCGTGCCGGTCGAGTCCCGTGGGCCCTCGCGCCACCCGCGCGCGGAGCGGTTCATGCGGACGCTCCTGCGGGTGCGGACGGTCGACCGGAAGGCCGGCCTCTCGGCGCACCGCGCGTTCCGGGTGTCGCTGGTGATCTCGGGGATCCGCTGCCTGGCGACCTATCTCGCCATCCCGTTGCTGGTCCCACTGGTGAGCTTTGCGGGCATTCTCGCCGCGCCGGTCGGGATCGCGCTGTGCCTGCTGGCGTTCGTGACCGGCACCGCGGGCGTACGCCGATTCTGGATCGCCAACCATCGCGGGAAGTGGACCTATACGTGGTTCATGGCGGTGGTGTTCGTCATCCTGACGATCGCGCTGGCCGTTGATGTCGTGCGGCTGATCCAGCTCTGAACCCCAAGGAGGAGACATGTCCGACAAGACGGGCAACGACGGCAAGCCGGTCAGCCACTGGGAGACCGATGAGGACGACAACAACATGCAGGGCCTCGTCACCCTCGGCGTCATGGCGGCTGCCGCGATCGCCTTCCTGGCTATCTGCGTGCCCTTGTTCATTTTGTGAATCGCCAGCGAAATCCCTAGTCAAAAATATGTTGCCGGGATTCGGCAACGGATCATAAGCTGTTTCGTGCGTGCCTGACGTGGGCACAGTGAGTGCCGGGCCCGAGCGGGCCCGGCCTATCTGGGAGAGGAGGACACCATGCTGAATATTTCGTGGCCGATGACTGCCGCCCAGCCTGTGTCCGTCCTGACCGGTGACTGGCGCTGCGGTTATCGCGGTGCTGACGAGCGGACGTTCGTCGACGGAGTTTGCAAGCGCCCGCACGCGTTTGCCGAACCCACCCCTGCCCACCTGTCCCATCTCACTGTTCACCCACTGGCACCACGATCGCGAGCCGAACACGGATAGCCGCCGTGTTTCGCCTGCAGGCCGTGAACCCAGTCCGGGATTCACGGCCTTTGTGTTTCCCGGACCGGCCAGGCACTACCCGAGGAGAAACACACCATGACCGCCCTGATCGACGAGGCCGTGATCGCCGCATCTCTGCCGTGCCACCTGGTCGACCCGGAGATCTTCTTCGCCGAGGACCCGGCTGAGATCGAGTTCGCCAAGACGCTCTGCCGCGAGTGCCCCGCGCGGCTCCAGTGCCTCGACGGTGCGCTCGCCCGGCGCGAGACGTGCGGGGTCTGGGGCGGCGAGCTGATCGTCAACGGCGAGATCGTCGCCCGCAAGCGGCCTCGCGGCCGGCCGCGGAAGAACCCGCAGCCGCTCCTGCCGGTCCCGCCGGCCGAGATCGGTCCGCCCGTGCGCCGCGTGGGTGCTGCCCGCACCGACCGCGGGACCCACCAGGCCGCCTGACTCGCGGCGTACCTCCCACCCAACCGCAGGAGCGCTGATCGACGACGGTCAGCGCTCCTGCCATTCCGGCAGGTATTCGTCGAGGATCGAGCGAAAGCTCGCCCGCACGTCCAGCTGGGACAGCACCGCGATCCCGCCGAGCCAGACCCGGTGGATCAGCGCATAGGACGGCGGCAGGTTCAGCTGCTGCAGGACCGTGCCGTTGACCTTCGTGTCGCCGACTCGTTTGAACTCGCGCTGCATCCACGACCGGGTGAAGTGGAACTCCTCGACCTCGGCGGGCTCCAGGAAGGGGCTCAGATAGTCCAGCAGTTCCTGGGGATCGACCTCCGCGGCGTTGCGGTTGATGAACCCCTCCGCCTTGAGCCCCTCCGTGACGTCATGGGCGCCCCCGGCCACCGCGATGCGCAACAGCCGGCCCATCGCCGGTGGCAACCCGTCGGGCAGCCGCGAGACCAGCCCCCAGTCGACCACACCGAGCCGGCCGTCCGGCATCACCTTGAAATTGCCCGGATGGGGATCGCCGTGCAGCAGGCCGGCCATCGACGGCCCGGCGAACAGGAACCTCACATAGCGCAGACCCAGCTCGTTGCGCTCGTCCTCCGGCAGGTCGGCCACCGTGGACAATGCGACACCGTCGATCCATTCGCTCACCATCGCCCGCGGGGTGTGCGCGAGCACATGCGGCACCTTGAACTCGGGGTGACCCTCGAACCCGTCCGCGGCCTGCTGCTGGTGATCGGACTCGAGGTCATAGTCGGTCTCCTCGAGGATGCGCTCGACGATCTCCTCGATGAGCGGTTTCACCTCGATCCCGCCGGTCAGCGGGGAGATCAGGCCGGTGATCCGCGACAGCTGCTTCAGGTCGCTCTCCAGGGCCTTGTCGGCGCCCGGGTATTGCACCTTGACCGCGACCTGTTCGCCGGTGGCCGCCCAGACCGCCTTGTGCACCTGGCCGATGGAGGCGGCTGCCGTCGGCCGGTTGGCGAACTCGCTGAACAGGCTCCGCCAGTCCGCGCCGAACTCACGGGCGAGCACCGCATGGACGCGGGAGGTCGGCATCGGCGGCGCGGAGTCCTGCAGTTTTCGCAACTGCACGCGATAGGGGCCGGCAATGTCGTCGGGGAGCATGACCTCGAACAGGCTGAGGATCTGCCCGAACTTCATCGCCCCGCCCTTGAGCTCACCCAGCACGCGGAACAGCTGTTCAGCGGTCTCGGAGCGGAGCCGGGCGTTCACGGTCTCCGCATCCGTGCCGGCCAGGCGCAGGCCCAGGCCCTTGGTGGCCCGGCCCGCTGCGCCGAAGGGCAGGGAGAGCAGGCGGGAGCCCCGGCGGAACGCTGATCCGCTGACGTGGGGGTCGGCATCGGAGTCTGTGGGTCGAGCCATGGGAGCCATTGTGCCCGCTCCGCGCCCCAGGGGCCGACTCCGGTCAGGTGGCCCGCGGAGACGGCCGCAGGCGGTCAGTTGGTCGCGCGCAGTTGGGTGCAACCGCAGTCGGGGTGGTGGGGCCAGTGTCGCTGCTCGATCACCCAGCGCCCTGCGCGGATCTCCAGCGTGGAACCCAGGGTTTCCGGCTGATTCCCGCTCAGCCACGCACGCACCTGCAACAGCGTGGTTGCGGCCGCCCAGGGCAGGAGGCTGTCCTGGGGTGGGCACTCGGTCAGGCAGAGCTGGGCCAGCAGCCGTGGCCAAGCCCGGTCGCGGGCCCGCACCAGGTCCATGCAGCGGGTGCAGCACGTTGCGCCGGGGACGACGAGGGGGCCGACGATGATTCCCTCGGGCAGCGGCCGCAGAAACAGGTGCGGCTGGTCCGCCCGCAGCAGCGTGTCGGTGATCGCCCGGTCGCACTCGAGCCGGTCGTGGGCGATCACGGTGAGGATGGGCGCGGGGCCGTCCGGGCGATACCAGTGCGGGGCGCAGCGGATGCGGGTATGACCCCGGGCGCGGAGATGGTTGCGCAGGGTCTCGCCACCGGTCGACGCGGTCTGTGGATAGAGCCCGGCGGGCGCCGGAGCCGGGTCCACGAGCAGCAGGTCGCCGACCGCTGACTCCGCGTACGCCTCGGCGAATGCCCGCGCCAGCGCCCCGGAGCCCAGCAGCCGGACCAGGGGGTTCGGCCCACGGGGCCGACCGGGCGCGAGCAGGCCGGCACCGCCGAGTTGTTTGATCAGGGTGCGGAGCTGGGCGCGGGGGAGCCCGGTCGTGTCGGCGATCTCGCCGAGCGCATGCTGCCCGTCCAGCAGGCTGAGGGCCTGGCGCACCTCGGGCCGGTCAGGCAGCACGAGCCCGTTGTGGGCGCCGACCTGGATCTCAGTGGGGGTGCGGTCGAGGATCGGCAGTTGGGGCCAGAGACGGGGGTGGTGTGATGCCATGTCCGTCAGCGTGCCCGGTGCTGCGGGCGGCTGGGGACGTTATCCCCAGCCTGTTGACCCGGGGACAGGTAGAGGCCCTCAGGAAGTCTTGCCGCTTGCCTTCCCCTGCGAGCGGTTCGAACCATCTGAGGGCCTCGTCCGAGCGACGTTATTGCCTGCGGAGGGGTCACGTCAAGTGGTTCGTCCGTGGGTTGTCCACGCCCTGTGGATAACCATGTGGATCAGTTGTGAGTGGCTCCGGTCGGGTTGTGGAAGTGGGCGAGCCGAGGCCAGTCAGACTGAAGTCCGTTTGGGGACCCGTCTGTGCAGGTGTGATCCGCGTCTCATGTCCGACTCGTGGAAAGGGGCCTGGTCAGCCGAGACGCTGCTGGGCGCGGGTGACGAGCGTGAGGACCGACGGCTCGTCGGTGGGCAGCTCATCGACCGCGAACCAGCGCCCGTCCTCGACCTCGGCGTTGGTGCCGGGAACTTCGTTCGCATCGCCGATCACCAGGAACCGCACGTCGAGATGGAAGGTCGGGCGGACCGGCCCGCACGGCACCTCGTGCCGGTCGATGTGCACGATTCCGGGCACGAGCCGCAGGTTCGGGAGCCCGGATTCCTCGGTCGCCTCGCGCAGCGCCGCTGAGGCCAGGGTGCGATCGGTCGGCTCGATGTGGCCGCCGGTCTGGAGCCAGAGCGTGAGCTTGCGGTGCCGGATGAGCAGGACGCGATCGGCGCGGGGCGAGCAGATCAGCGCGCTGGCGGTCACGTGGGCGCCGGGGCATGCGCGCGACCAGCCCTGTTCGGTGCCCCGCAGGTGGGTGAGGACCTCCGCCCGGAGCCGTTGCTGGTCCGGCTCCTGCGGGGCGTACGCCGAGACGCCTGCCAGGCAGTCCGCGGTCAGGTCGGAGTCATCGGGTGAGCGGTGCTCAGCCATCCGAGGACGGCCCGGCGTCGTCGCCACGCTCCTCGGCATCGCGCTCGCGCTCGGCCTGATCCAGCAGTTTGGCGAGCTCGGCGTCCAGGTTGTCGGCCGGCTCGTCTGCTTGCTCGCGGTCGGTGTTGACGAACCCGAGGGGATCGTCGAGGTCCCGCGCGGTCGGTGCGACATCCGGGTGGCTCCACACCGCGTCGCGCCCCTCGGCGCCGCGGGCCTCCCGCAGGGCGGCCCACAGGTTGGCCGCATCCCGCAGTCGCCGCGGCCGGAGTTCGAGGCCGACGAGCGCGTTGAACGTCGCCTCGGTGGGGCCGCTGGTCGCGCGTCGCCGGCGCATGGTCTCGGCCAGGGCCACGGCGTTGGGCATCCACTGGGCGGTGGCTTGCGCGACGACCTCGTCCACCCAGCCCTCGATCAGCGCGAGCAGGGCCTCGAGCTGTTCGAGGACCGCGAGCTGCTCCGGGGTTTGCTTGGGCTCGAACAGGCTGCCCTGCAGCTGCTCGCTCATTTCCTTCATGGACTCTGGGTTGAAATTGGCCAGGTCGAACGAGCCCATGGCCGACTCGAGCGAGGAGAGGTCGATCGTGATTCCGCGCGCATAGTTCTCCACCAGCGTCAACAGCTGCGGGCCGAGCCAGCCGGTGGCGGCGAACAGCCGCTGCCGGGCGCCCTCGCGCAGCGTGAGATAGAGCCGGACGTCGTGCGCGGACTGATCCAGGCCCTCGGCAAAGGCCGCGACGTTGGTCGGGACGAGGGCGAGAGTGTGCTCCTGTGTCCCCGTCAACGGCAGGCCGGTCTCGGTGGCGCTGAGGACGGCGCCGGCGAGCGTACCGATCGCCTGCCCGGCCTGGAGCCCGAAGATCGTGGAGCCGCTGGACTTCAGCCACGGCTTCAGCAGGGCGTCGAGGCCGGGGATCGGGGACTCCGCCTCGCCGCCGGCGACCGACTCGGTCATCGCTTCGGACATCGCGTCCGCCACGGGTTCGATGAGCCGGCGCCACGTGGGCATCGTGTTCTCGACCCATTCGGCACGACTCCACACGGCCACGGCGCCGCCGGTGGCGGGAAAGGTGGTGGCCTGGTCAAGCCAGGTGTCGGCCAGCCGCACCGTGTCCCGCAGCTCGTTCAGCTGGGACGCGCTGGTGGACGGATCGCTGCCCTGGGCGGCCACGGTGCGGCGGGCGATATCGCGGATCGGTTCCCACTGGGCGCCCGGTTCCGGCTGCTGGCCGCCGAACAGGGCGCCGAGGCCCATCTGGGACATCATCTGCTGGACCTGGTTCATCATCGCGGAAAAATCGGGCTGGCCCGTTCCGCCGAAGCCGAGCCCGGAGAACAGTGCCTCGAACGGGTTTTCGTTCGGGTCACCGCCACGATCGGGATTCTCGCGGTCAGGGTCGTTGTGGTCGGCCATCGAGCTGACTCCTCGTCGTTGCGTGCCCTCCATTGAAGCGCACCGCGACAAGATGAAGCCATTCCCGCGCAGGTCTCGGGCGGTTCCGGCGACCCGGGCGGACGCCGGGCGGTGCCGGATGCGTGGTGGCAGCG
>JAUNRO010000020.1:0-3665 GCA_030544185.1 Propionibacteriaceae bacterium
CGAACTCGCGGGTGCGGAAGATGAAGTTGCCCGGGGTGATCTCGTTGCGGAACGACTTGCCGACCTGGCCGATGCCGAACGGCGGCTTCATGCGTGCGGTGGTCATCACGTTTGCAAAGTTGATGAAGATGCCCTGGGCGGTCTCCGGCCGCAGATAGTGCAGGCCGGACTCGTCCTCGATGGGGCCGAGATAGGTCTTGAGCAGCCCGTTGAACATGCGGGGCTCGCTCCACTGTTCCTTGGCGCCGCAGTTCGGGCAGGCGATGAGCGCCGTGTCGACGGAGTCGGGGTTGTCGATGCCCTTCTTCTCCGCGTATTCCTCCTGGAGGTGATCCTCGCGGAACCGCCGGTGGCAGGACTTGCATTCGATCAGCGGATCGACGAACGCCTTGAGGTGACCCGAGGCCTCCCACACCTTCGACGGCAGGATCACCGAGGAGTCCAGGCCCACGACATCATCCCGGCCCGTGACGATGGTCCGCCACCACTGCCGCTTGATGTTCTCCTTCAACTCCACGCCATAGGGCCCGTAGTCCCAAGCCGAGCGGGTGCCGCCGTAAATTTCTCCGCACGGGAACACGAAGCCCCGGTCCTTGCAGAGATTGATGACTTTATCGAGCTTGGTCTGAGGTGCCACGTTCGCTCCTAAGTGCTGTGGCGGCGCACCGTGGCGCGCCACCCACGGGCACCCGGCTGGTGCCCGCTCTTGTCCAGCGGACAGGCTATCGGACGCGTACGCCCGGCGGCGCCGCCTGGCCACCCGGAGCGGAAGGGGTCAGAGCAGCCGGATCACCCCCACGCCGGTGCGTCGATCAGGATCGGTGCCCCCGCGGCACGTGCTCCCCCCCCGCCGCCGGCGCGGCGTACGCCGAAGGCTCGTCGATCGCCTCCGACAGCAGCGGCACGACGACCATCTTCGACTCCAGGCCACCCAGCGCGCGCCGATAGGAACCGACGTTCTCCCAGCGGGTCACCAGCACCCACAGCTCGGGATCGTCGAGGTTCTGCGCCACCTCCGCGTCGATGAAGCCTGGCTTCCCGCGCAGCACGTCGACCGCCGGGGCGAGCCGCTGCTCGAACCCCGGCCCGCTCCGGAAGCGATTGACCACCAGCATGCGCTCACTGTAACCGCGGGCCGAGCGCCTGCTTCCGGCGCCGCCGCAGTGCCGAGACCTCTCGCCCGGCAGAGGCCTTATTGATTTTGGTTTTCAACTTCGAATGTGTCACGATCGAGTCATGCATTCGATCAAGCGCACCCTCGGAGCCACCCTCGCGACCGCCGCTCTGCTCACCACGGCCGCCTGCGCAGACGGCGGGGACGCCGGGACTGGCGCCGGCGACGGCAACGAGCTCGAGGTGGTGGTCGCGTTCTATCCGCTGCAGTTCACCGCGGAGCGCGTCGCCGGCGACAGCGCCACGATCACGAACCTCACCCAACCGGGCGCCGACGCCCACGGCCTGGAGCTCACCCCGCGTCAGATCGCCGCGCTGAGCGAGGCCGACCTGGTGATCTATCAAAGCGGCTTCCAGCCCGCCGTTGACGACGCGATCGCCCAAGTCGCCCCGCCCCGTGTCCTCGACGTCACGACGGTCGCGACGATGCACTCGGTCGGCGCCGACGGCGCCCATGACCACGGCAACGGGGCCGAGGACCACACCGACGAGGCGCCGGACTACCACGCCGGCGAAGCGCCGGGTCGGGATGGCCACGATCATGGCGACACCGATCCCCACCTGTGGCTGGACCTCGACAACATGGCGAAGATCGCCGATGCGACGGCCGCCAGCCTGAGCGAGGCGCACCCGGAAGACCGGCAGGCTTTCACGGCCAACGCCGAGTCGCTCAAGACTGACTACGTCGCCCTGGACGAGTCCTTCGCGTCCGGCCTCGCGACGTGCGAGCGCCGCGAGATCATCGTCTATTTGACCGAGCGCTACGACCTCATCCAGGTGGCCATCCGGGGCCTGGACCCCGACCTCGAACCCTCGCCCGCGCGGGTGGCCGAGGTCCAGCAACTGGCCCGTGAGCACGGTGTCACCACGATCTTCTATGAGACCCTGGTGTCCCCGGCTGTGGCCGAGGCCGTCGCCGGCGACCTGGGCCTCACGACCGATGTGCTCGACCCCCTCGAGGGGCTCACCCCGGAGGCAAAGGGATCGAACTACCTCGAGGTCATGAACTCCAACCTCACCGCACTGAAGGCGGCCAACGCGTGCAGCTGACCGATTCCCGTCCCGACGACGAGCTCCCCATCCAGGTGCGCGACCTGGAGGTGGTGCTCGGCGCGACGACCGCCCTGACCGACGTCACCACGAACGTGCGTCAGGGTGAGGCCGTCGCACTCATGGGCGGCAACGGGTCGGGCAAGTCGACCATGCTGCGCGCGATCCTCAACCTCGTCCCGCACAAGGGATCGGTGGAGCTCTTCGGCGCCGCGCAGCAGCACTTCCACGACTGGGAGCGCATCGGGTTCGTGCCGCAGTACTCCGATCCGGCCCTCCAGCGCGCCACCGTGCGCGAGGTGGTCACCACCGGGCGGCTCGCCCGCCGGCGACCGTTCGCCTGGCCGAGCCGCTCCGAGCGGAAGCTGGTCAACGAGCTGATCACCCGCGTCGGCCTCCAGGGCCGGGAGAGCTGGGAGATGAGCCAGCTCTCCGGCGGCCAGCAGCAGCGCGCCCGCATCGCCCGGGCGCTCGCGACCGAGCCGGACCTGCTGGTCCTGGACGAGCCCCTGGCCGGCCTCGACCTGCCGTCGCAGCGCGGGCTCGCGGCCCTGTTGGGGGACCTGAAGGACAACGGGATGGCGCTGCTCGTGGTCCTGCACGAGCTGGGGCCGATGCGGCCGTTGGTGGATCGCGCCCTCGTGCTCGACCACGGCCACCTGGTGCACGACGGTCCACTGCCGAGCGATGCCGATCAGATCCATCAGATCGCCCACGGCACGTTCTCCCTGCACGCCGAGTGCACGGTGCACCAGCACGGTCACGATCACCATCACGAGCACGACTCCGATCCGCCCGAGGTTCCGTCGGGGCCGAGCCTGGTCGACAACGCGTGGATCGGGGAACGCCCGTGAACCTCCTCGACTTCGCGTTCATGCAACGTGCGCTGATCACGGCGCTGCTCACGGGACTGATGGCGCCAGCCATCGGCACCTATATCGTCCAGCGCCGTCTCAGCCTCCTGGGCGATGGCCTCGGTCACGTCGCGATCGCCGGCGTGGGCCTCGCCGTCATGACCAATACCGCCCCCCTGCCCGTCGCGATCATCGTCTGCACAGCGGGCGCGATCACCGTGGAGTTGCTCCGCCAGTTCGGCAAGGCCACGGGCGATGTCGGGCTCGCGATCCTCTTCTACGGCGGCCTCGCCGCCGGCGTACTCATGGCCGGCGTCGCCGGCCAGGGCGCGGCGGCCCTGAGCCAATACCTCTTCGGCTCGCTCACCACGGTGTCGGCCAGCGACGTGTGGTGGGTGGGCATCCTCTCCGCGGTGGTCCTCCTCGCGGCCGTCGGGCTGGCGCCGCAGTTGTTCGCGGTGTCCACCGATGAGGAGTACGCCAAGGTCCTCGGCCTGCGGACCCGGCTCTACAACCTCCTGATCGTCGTCCTGGCCGCCATCACCGTGACCGTGTCGATGCGCACCGTCGGCCTGTTGCTGGTGAGCG
>JAUNRO010000020.1:3675-12907 GCA_030544185.1 Propionibacteriaceae bacterium
CTCTGATGGTGGTCCCGGCCGCAGCCGCCGGCAACCTGGTGCGCGGGTTCACGCTCGCCCTCTTCACCGCGATGGGAATCGGCGTGCTCACCGCCGTCGGCGGCACCGTCGGCGCGTTCTATCTCGACACCGCACCGGGGGCGCTGATCGTGCTGCTGGCCATCGTCGTCTTCGCCCTGTCGTGGCCCGTCTCGGCACTCAAGGACCGCCAGAGCCGCGCCGCCGCCGACGCGGCCGGCGACCCCGCGCCACTGGGGGTGACGTCGTGAGCACCCTGCCGGCCCGGCCGCCCCAACCGGGGCTGCGCCGGACCCGCCAGCGCGCCGCCATCACCGCGCTGCTCGGCGAGGTCGACGACTTCCGCACCGCCCAGCAGATCCACGACCTGCTGCGGACCAAGGGCGACTCCGTGGGGCTGACCACCGTCTATCGGACCCTGCAGGCGATGGCCGAAGCAGGCGAGGTGGACGTCATCCGCTCCGACGGCGAAGCGCTCTTCCGCCGCTGCCACACCGCCGATCACCACCACCACCTGGTCTGCCGCCGGTGCGGACACGCGGTGGAGATCGTCGGCTCCGCCGTGGAGCAGTGGACCCGCTCCGTCGCCACCGAACATGGCTTCCGCGACGTCGATCACGAGCTGGAGATCTTCGGCCTCTGTGCGAGGTGCTGACCGTCCGGGAGCGAGGCACTTCGCGACCTGGGGATCTCTTTGTCCTTGAACTGGAACGCCGCGCCCATGGGTTCTGGCAGATCCACTTAGCGACTGGGTTTGAGCACCGCGAACGGGTCGGTGACCTCGAGTTCGCGGGTGGTGAACCGATAGAGCCGCGCCGGCCGGCCGCCATGCTCTCCGGGCTCCGCGAGCCCACCGGTCGCGGCGAGCTGGCCGCGCCGCACCAGGATGCGCTGGAGATTCGTCACCGCGACCTCCTGATCGAGCGCGGCCTCATAGATGTCGCGCAGCTCCGCGAGGGTGAACTCGGGCGGGGCCAGGGCGAAGGCGATGTTGGTATACGAGAGTTTCGAGCGCATGCGCGCCACCCCCTCGCCCACGACGTGCGCGTGATCGAACGCCATCGGTTGCAGCGCATCGACCGGCAGCCACGCGGCGTGGGCCGGCAACCGGGGCCGGCTGGTGGCCGGCACGAGACCGAGGTACGCCGTCGCGATCGTCCGCTGCGACGGATCGCGCCCGGGCGCGCTGAGCGTCCGCAATTGCTCCAGATGGGCGATCTCGGCCAGATCGACCTGAGTGGCGAGGTGCCGGCGTACGCTCGCGCCGATCGCCTCCTCGGGTCCCACCGGACCGCTCGGAAGCGCCCAGTCCCCCGCGAACGGGGCGCGGCGACGGCGCCACGCGAGCACCGACAGGACGCAGGCATCCGCCTCGGATCGAACCTGGAGGATCACCGCCAGCGCCTCATGACGGTACCTCGCCGGCTCGGCACCATCGGCCGCCCGTCCGACGGCGTGCTCACCCGCGACGGCGCACTCCTGGCTTCCGGCTTCGTCCACGGGGCCACACTATTCGACGGCGCGAGTTTTCGCCTGTTAGGCTGTAACCAGTTTTCGCCCCATGAGCGATAACCTGACCACCGGAGGACGAATGACGACCACCGATCTGGGCACCACCGCCGTCCCGACGAGCGAGGACTGGGAGAACTGGAGCCCCGCGGAGCTGGCGGCCTGGGCGGCCGAGGTGCGCCGCCTCGCCGAGGAGAAGGACGCGGTCATCCTCGCGCACAACTATCAGCTGCCGGCGATCCAGGATGTCGCCCACCACGTCGGGGACTCGCTAGCGCTGTCCCGGCTCGCCGCCACCGCGACCCAGGGCACGATCGTGTTCGCGGGCGTGCACTTCATGGCCGAGACCGCCAAGATCCTCTCCCCCGACAAGACGGTGCTGATCCCCGACGAGAACGCCGGTTGCTCGCTGGCCGACACGATCACCGCCGACCAGCTGCGCGAGTGGAAGGCCGAGCACCCCGGTGCGGTCGTGGTGTCCTATGTGAACACCACCGCCGCCGTGAAGGCCGAGACCGACATCTGCTGCACCTCCTCGAACGCCGTCGACGTCGTGCGCTCGATCCCCGAGGACACCCCGATCCTGTTCTGCCCCGACCAGTTCCTCGGCGCCCACGTGCGCCGCGAAACCGGCCGCAAGAACATCCACGTGTGGCTCGGCGAGTGCCACGTGCACGCCGACATCTCCCCGGCCGACCTGGAGCAGCAGGTCCGCGACAACCCCGAGGCCGAGCTGTTCGTCCATCCCGAGTGCGGCTGCACGACGAGCGCGCTGTGGCTGGCCTCCTCGGGTGAGATCCCCCAGGACCGGACCCACATCCTGTCCACCGGCGGCATGCTCGACGAGGCTCGCAAGACCACGGCGAAGACGGTGCTTGTGGCGACCGAGGTCGGCATGTTGCACCAGCTCCGCAAGGCCAACAAGACGACCGACTTCCAGGCCGTCAACCCGCAGGCCGCGTGCCGGTTCATGCAGATGATCACCCCGCCGAAGCTCCTGCGCAGCCTGCGCGAGGGCACCGATGAGGTCGACGTCGATCCCGAGACCGCGGCCAAGGCGCGCGCGGCGGTCGAGCGCATGATCGCCATCGGCAACCCCGGCACCGGGGAATGAGCGTGAGCGATCGGCCCCGTTCCGCACAGGCTCCGGCCACCGTCGACGCCCCGGCCCCGCTCGCCGGAGCCCGCGGCATCCCGGGCGAACTCGCCACGCCCCCGGCCACCTGGACCGACTCCGCCCAGGTGATCGTGATCGGCTCCGGTGCCGCGGGGCTGGCGGCGACCGTCGAGCTCGCGACGGCGGGCATCGACACGCTCGTGGTCACCCGGGGTGAGGTCACCGAGACCGCGACGGACTGGGCCCAGGGCGGCTTGGCCGCGGTCTGGTCCGACGAGGACTCCCTCGCCCTGCACGTCTCCGACACCCTCACCGCAGGAGCGGGGCTGTGCGACGTGGACGCCGTCTGGGACCTCGTCTCCTCCGCGCCCGAGGCGATCGAACAGCTCATCACCCTCGGCGCGCAGTTCGACACCGACGCCACCGGCGCCTATGACCTGCACCTCGAGGGCGGCCACCACGCCCGCCGCATCCTGCACGCGGGCGGCGATGCGACGGGGCGGGAGGTGCAGCGTACGCTCGCCGCCGCCCTCCATGCCGCCGTCCTCAACCCGGCGTCCTCGATCCGGGTGCGGGCGCACACCCGGCTGATCGACGTGCTCACCGACGCCGACGGGGCGGCCTGCGGCGTCCGCGTGATCGACGCCGACGGGGCCATCGGCGAGATCGCGAGCCCCGCCGTGGTGCTCGCGGCGGGTGGCATCGGCCAGCTCTGGTCGCTGACCACCAACCCGTCGGTGGCGACCGGGGACGGGATCGCCGCGGCGCTGCGGGCGGGTGCGACGATCCGCGACATCGAGTTCGTCCAGTTCCACCCCACGATCCTGGTCGTGCCGGAGAGCCACCGCGTGCCGGGCGACCGGGGCGTACTCATCTCCGAAGCCGTCCGCGGCGAAGGCGCCTTCCTCATCGACCACACCGGGGCCCGCGTCATGCAGGGGCTCCACCCGCTCGCCGATCTCGCCCCGCGCGACGTCGTCGCGGCGTCGATGGAGGCGCACATGGCCCGCACCCACGAGCCGAACCTCTTCCTCGATGCCACGCACTTCGGCGCCGAGAAGTGGGAATCGCACTTCCCGTCGATCCTGGCCATGTGCCGCGAGCGCGGGGTCGATCCGGTGACGGAGCCGATCCCGGTGCGGCCGGCCGCGCACTATCTGTGCGGCGGGGTCGAGGCGGACCTGCAGGGCACCACCGGCGTCCAGGGGCTCTATGCGGTCGGCGAGATCGCGGCCACCGGGGTCCAGGGCGCGAACCGGCTGGCGTCCAACTCGGTCACCGAGGGCCTGGTGGCGGGCGAGCGGCTGGGCGGGCAGCTGGTCGGCGACCGGTTCGGCTGGAGCGGTGCGGAGCCGGTACGCCGGGACGCTGCCCCGCTGACCGATCCGGCGGCGCTCGTCGACCTGCGCCGGGCGACCGACCACGGGGTCGCGGTGCACCGCACCGACGCCGGGCTGAAGGCGGCGCTGAGGACGCTCGGCAACGTGCCGGCCACCGAGGAGCTCTCGCACGAGGGGCTCGACGCGGAGAACCTGCGCACCGTCGGCACGCTCGTCGCCACGTCCGCGCTGACCCGCACGGAGTCCCGCGGCTGCCACCGACGCGCCGATCATCCGGGACAGGTGCCGGCCTGGGTGCGACGATTGACCCTGCGCCTGGACGGCAGCCGGTTGCGCATCGGCCAACAGACCATCAACGAAGAGGACGTCGCATGAACTGGCCCGCCGAGATCACCACCGCCCTGACCGACGCCGGGTTGGACCCGGCCCACGTCGCCGAGGTCATCGACCGGACCCTGGATGAGGACCTGTCCTGGGGCCCGGACGTCACCTCGGAGGCGACCCTGCCCGCCGATGCGTCCGGGACCGCCGACGTCGTGGCGCGCCAGCCGGGCTGTCTCGCCGGCGTACCCGTCGCCGCCGCCGTCATGCACACCATGGCCGCCCGCCAGGGCGCCGAGGTGACGACCACGCTCGTGGCCGCCGACGGCGACCGCGTGGCCAAGGGCGACCTGGTCCTCACCGTGACCGGTCCCCTGCGCTGCCTGCTCACCGGCGAGCGCACGATGCTCAACCTGCTCTGCCAGCTGTCCGGGGTCGCCACCGCGACCGCGCACTGGGCCGATGCGCTGGCGGGCACGGGCGCCAAGGTGCGCGACACGCGCAAGACGGTGCCGGGGCTGCGGGTGCTGCAGAAGTACGCGGTGCGGTGCGGCGGTGGGGTCAACCACCGGATGGGGCTCGGCGATGCGGCGCTGATCAAGGACAACCACGTCGCGGCCGCCGGGTCGGTGGCGGCGGCGTTCCGCGCCGTCCGCGAGCGCGCGCCCGAGGTCGCCGTGGAGGTCGAGGTGGACAACCTGGACCAGCTCGCCGAGGCCGTCGACGCGGGTGCCGACCTGATCCTGCTCGACAACATGACCCCCGCGCAGATGCGCGAGGCCGTCGCTCTCTGCCGGCCAGCCGGCGTCCGCACCGAGGCGAGCGGCGGGCTCACGCTGAACGACGCCGCGGCGGTCGGGGCGACGGGCGTGGACTACATCGCCGTCGGGGCGCTCACCCACTCCGCCGTCGTGCTCGACCTGGGGTTCGACCTGCGGGCGTGAGGAGGGTCCTACTCCGTGCTGTCGCGGCGCGGTGAGCAGTGCGCGGCCCCGGCCCCAGCAGGCGGCGGTCCTTGAGACCCGGGGGGGAAATGGTTGACTCGTCCCATGACTCCGCCGGTGTTCCCGCGCCGATCGCTTCTCGCCCTGAGCCTGCTTTCGCTGGGCGTACCCCTGGCATCCTGTGGGTTCGACGACCCCAACCGGGGAACCGTCCCACCCGAGGGTGCGGACACACGCTGGGTGAACGCCTATCTCGACGCCCTGGCTGCCGGTGACCTGGCGGCCTTGGTGCGGCTGTTCAACCGGGAGGACGCCCAGACGCTCGCGGAACGTCATCTCGAGGCGCGCGGCCACCGCAGGTGGTTCATCAGAACCAGGGAGGATCTCGGCGTGTCCCCGGCGGTCCCGGTCTTCCGTCTGGGCGTGAGCAGCACGGCCGACGGTGAGGTCGAGCAGACCTGGGTGATGCGGATCATGTGGGTGGTCAAGGAACAGGACTGGACGTTCATGGAGGATCAGGGGCTCGGCGACTAGCCAGCCGTCAGCGCTCCACGTGGGACAGAGAGCGCAGGCCGCGCTCGAGGTGCCAGGTGACGAACGCGGCGGTGAGTCCACTGCCCTCCCGGATGACCTCGGGCGGGGCCTCGCGGGTGGCGGGCCAGTTCCCGGTGAGCAGCGCGGTGAGGTACGCCAGGGTCTGCGGGCGGGGCTGCGCCGATCCCGGCGGGCGGCACACGGAGCAGACGACCCCACCGGCGGACGGGGAGAACGCACGGTGCGGCCCCGGGTCGCCGCACTTGGCGCAGTCGGTGAACGTCGGCGCATAGCCGGCGACGGCGAGCGAGCGGAGCAGGAACGAGTCGAGAATCGTGGCGGTCTCGCGGGGCCCGTCGGAGGTGCCCTCGTTCAGCACCCGGAGCGCGCCGACGAGCAACAGAAATTGCTGGACCGCGGGTTGCCCCTCCTCGACGACCAGCCGGTCGGCGGTCTCGAGCATCACCTGGCCGGCCGTATACCGCGGGAAGTCGCTCGCCAGCTTCTCCCCGAACGCGTGCAGCGACTCCACCTGGGCAACGATGTCGAGGCTGCGTCCCGTGGCGAGCTGGATGTCAATGTGGCTGAACGGCTCCAGCCGCGCACCGAACTTCGACGATGTGCGACGCACCCCGCGCGCCGCCGCGCGTACCTTCCCGTGCCGGCGCGAGAGCAGCGTGATGATGCGGTCGGCCTCGCCCAGCTTGTGGGTCCGGAGCACGACGGCTTCATCACGATAGGTGGGCACCGCCCCAGTATCGCCGACCCGCCGCCCCGTCCCCGCCAGCGCACGATGCGCGTCGCGGCGCCAGGGCTGTTCTCGCCTGCCCCGCCACTGTCGTGATAGCAGCACCACACGGGCACACCAGAGCCCACGGCACGGGGCGGGCCCTCGATAGTCTGGCCCAGTGATCAAGAAGCGCCCGGCCGACCGCCCCGCACGTCGCCCACCGTCACCTCATCCGTCCGGGGCCCGGCCCCCCGCGCTGCCGGCGGAGCTCATCCCCGAGCACGTCGCGATCGTGATGGACGGCAACGGGCGCTGGGCGAAGGCCCGCGGACTGCCGCGCACGACGGGCCACGAGGCCGGCGAGGCCGTGCTGTTCGACGTGATCGAGGGCGCGATCGAGATCGGCGTGAAATACCTCTCCGCCTACGCCTTCTCCACCGAGAACTGGCGCCGCTCCCCCGACGAGGTGCGCTTCCTCATGGGCTTCAACCGCGACGTCATCCACCGCCGTCGCGACCAACTCGACGAGATGGGCGTACGCGTCCGCTGGGCCGGCCGCCGCCCGCGCCTGTGGGGCTCGGTGATCAAGGAACTCGAGGTCGCCGAGGAGCAGAGCAAGGACAACACGACGCTCACGCTGCAGTTCTGCGTCAACTACGGGGGGCGCGCCGAGATCGTTGACGCGACGCGCCAGATCGCCCGGCTCGCCAAGGACGGCAAGCTCGATCCCTCCCGCATCACCGAGGAACGCTTCCGGGCCTTCCTCGACGAGCCGGAGATCCCCGATGTCGACCTGTTCATCCGCTCCTCGGGCGAGCAGCGGTTCTCGAACTTTCTGCTGTGGCAATCGGCGTACGCCGAGATGGTCTTCCTCGACACCCTCTGGCCCGACTGGGACCGGCGGCACCTGTGGCAGGCAATCGAGCTGTACGCCCAGCGCGACCGCCGCTACGGCGGCGCGATCCCCAATGAGGTGACGACATGAGTGAACGGCCCTACGTGCTGGCGATCGACCAGGGCACCACCAGCACCCGCGCGATCGTGTTCGACCGCGACGGCGCGGCGGTGGCCACCGGGCAGGCCGAGCATGAGCAGATCTTCCCCCGGCCCGGGTGGGTGGAGCACGACCCGATGGAGATCTGGACCAACACCGTCCAGGTCGTGGCGACCGCGCTGACCCGGGCCCGCATCAGCCACCTGCAAGTGGCCGCCATCGGGATCACCAACCAGCGCGAGACCACCGTCGTCTGGGACCACGAGACCGGCGACCCCGTTCACAACGCGATCGTCTGGCAGGACACCCGGACCGCCGAACTCTGCCAGCGCCTCGGCGGCGAGGACGGGGCCGATCGGTGGAAGTCCACCACGGGCCTGCCGCTGGCCACCTATTTCGCCGGGCCGAAGATCGCATGGATCCTCGACCAGGTCGAGGGCGCACGGGAGGCGGCCGAGGCGGGGCGGCTGCTGGCCGGGACGATCGACACCTGGCTGATCTGGCAGCTCACCGGCGGCCCGAACGGCGGGCAGCATCTCACCGACGTCACCAACGCCTCGCGGACCCTGCTGATGGACCTGCGCACCCTGACCTGGGACGAGGGCATCGCTGCGGAAATGGGGGTGCCGGTGGGCATGCTCCCGGAGATCCGGGCGTCGGTCGGCGATTTCGGCGAGGTCCGCAGCACCGGGCTGCTCCCCGGGATCCCCATCGCCGGCGTCCTCGGCGACCAACAGGCCGCCACCTTCGGCCAGGCCTGCTTCTCCCCCGGGATGGCCAAGAACACCTATGGCACGGGCTGCTTCGTGCTGACCAACACCGGCGGCGAGGTGGTCGAGTCCGCGTCGGGGCTGGTGTCCACGGTCTGTTATCAGCTCGCGGATCAGCCGGCCGTCTATGCCCTGGAGGGATCGATCGCGGTCGCCGGGTCACTCGTGCAATGGCTGCGCGACAACCTCGGGCTCATCGGGTCCGCTCCCGAGGTCGAGGAGCTGGCGGCCTCGGTCGACGACAACGGCGGCGCCTACATCGTGCCGGCCTTCTCCGGACTCTTCGCGCCCTACTGGCGCGACGATGCGCGCGGGGTCATCGCCGGGCTCACCCGCTATGTGACGAAGGCCCACCTGGCGCGCGCCGCGCTCGAGGCCTCGGCCTACCAGACCCGCGATGTCGTCGAGGCCATGCAGGCCGACTCCGGCACCGCGATCTCCGAACTGCGGGTCGACGGTGGGATGACCGCGAACGAGTTGCTCATGCAATTCCAGGCCGACCAGCTCGGCATCGATGTCATCCGCCCGACCGTGATCGAGACGACCGCGCTCGGCGCGGCCTACGCCGCCGGGATCGCCGTCGGCGTCTGGTCCGGCATCGATGACGTCACCGCGAACTGGTCGGAGGAGATCCGCTGGTCCCCCGCCGTCGATCGCGCCGAGGCGGACCGGCTGCACCGCAACTGGGCCAAGGCCGTCGAGCGGACGATGGGCTGGGTGGACGCCGACACCTGAACCGGGTCGGGCCGATGCGGACCGGACTACTCTGGACACGGACCAAGGCGAAAGGGCAGATCGTGCAACCGAAATGGGTTCTGGGCGCCGCAGGCCTCGTGTGCTTCGTCGCGGCGATGATGATGTCGGAGCAGAACATGATCAGCGCCCTGCTCTGGATGCTGGGGCTGGCCTCGCTGGCGATCGCGTTCTACATGTTCTATCAGGATCAGATCGTCAA
>JAUNRO010000020.1:12917-13828 GCA_030544185.1 Propionibacteriaceae bacterium
CGAGCACAACCCCGACCCCGCCCCCGGCCGACCCACACACCCGCACCGGCCCGGCCCCCCCCGGCTGGGCGCGGGCCCCGACTCGCGCCCAACTCAGCGGATCGCGCGGTTGACCGCGTTGCTCACCGCCATCAGCGAGGCGGTGATGATGTTCTCGTGGATCGCGACGCCCCACATGATGCGGGCCTCGTCGCCCTCCCCGATCTCACACTCGACGAACGCCGCGGCCTTGGCGTCGCCGCCGGCGGCCATGGCGTGCTCGCGATAATCGAGGACGCGTACGCCCCGGTGGCCGAAGCTCGACAGCGCGTCCACATAGGCCGACACGGGGCCGTTGCCCTCACCGTGGATCCAGAACTCCTCGCCGTCCATCGACACCAGCGCATCGACGGTGTCGACACCGTTGTTGACGGTCTTGATGCTGGAGACCTGCAGCGGGCCATCCGCCTGGATGTATTCCGTCGAGAAGATGCGCCACAACTCCTCGGAGGTGATCTCGTGACTGCTCTCGTCGGTCGCGTGCTGCACGACGCGGGAGAACTCGATCTGCAGGCGGCGCGGCAGGTCGAGCTTGTGGTCGGCCTTCATGATGTACGCCATGCCGCCCTTGCCCGACTGGGAGTTGACGCGGATGACGGCCTCATAGGTCCGCCCGACATCGTGCGGATCGATCGGCAGATAGGGCGCCTCCCAGGCGATGTCGTGCATGCCCTTGCCCTGCTCCGCGGCCTCTCGCTCCAACGCCTCCAGGCCCTTCTTGATCGCGTCCTGGTGCGAACCGGAGAAGGCCGTGAAGACCAGATCACCCGCATAGGGATGGCGCGGGTGCACCGGCAGCCCCGTGCAGTATTCGACCGTCCGGCGGATCTCGTCCATGTTGGAGAAGTCGATCATCGGGTCGATGCCCTGGC
>JAUNRO010000020.1:13838-16281 GCA_030544185.1 Propionibacteriaceae bacterium
CTGAACAGGTTCATGCCCAGGGTGACCAGGTCGACGTTGCCCGTGCGCTCGCCGTGCGCGAACAGGCAGCCCTCGACGCGGTCAGCACCGGCCATCACCGCCAGCTCGGACGCAGCGACGGCGGTGCCACGGTCGTTGTGCGGGTGCAGCGAGATCGCGACGTGCTCGCGGTTGCGGATGTGGCGGCCGAAGTATTCGATCTGGTCGGCATAGGTATTCGGCGTGGACATCTCCACGGTGGCCGGCAGGTTCAGGATGATCTCACGGTCGGCCTCGGGCTGCCACACGTCCATGACCCCGTTGCAGACCTCGACAGCGAAGTCGGTGGGGGTCTGGGTGAAGATCTCCGGGGAATACTGATAGCCGAACTTCACATCGCCGAGGTTCTGCTCGGCGTACTTCATCACCATCTCCGTGCCGCGCTTCGCCAGCGCGATGCACTCGGCCTCGTCGATGCCGAAGACCACGCGCCGGAACAGTTCCGCGGTCGCGTTGTAGAGGTGGATGTTGGCCTTGTTGGCGCCGACCAGGGACTGGACGGTGCGCTCGATGAGGTCCTCACGCGCCTGGGTCAGCACGGAGATGTGCACGTCATCGGGCACCGCATCGTCTTCGATCAGCTGGCGCACGAAGTCGAAGTCGGTCTGGGAAGCCGAGGGAAAACCGACCTCGATCTCCTTATAACCCATCTTCACCAGCATGTCGAACATGCGGCGCTTGCGGGCCGGGCTCATCGGGTCGATCAGCGCCTGGTTGCCGTCGCGCAGGTCGGTCGACAGCCACCGTGGGGCTTTGGTGATCTTGTTGGCCGGCCACGTCCGGTCGGGAACATCGACCGGCTGGAATGCCGTATAGCGATGGAACGGCATCGGGCTCGGCTGCTGCACCGGCTTCGTCTGGACGCGGGTGCCGAAGGCATTGGGAGAGAAAGTCATTGTGGTCCTCGCTGGTCTGAATGGTCATCGGCGGGAAGGCGCGCGAGACTCCGCAGCGAGGAGGCCATCCCGTCAGAGGACCTCGCTGCGGCACCCAAGGAGGAGGGTCCACCGAGCCATAGCGGCACAATAACCCATCGCAACCCCGATCGGTCAACGTCCGCCACAGCATCGCGGGCGGAGACTTTCGCTGCGGATGGGCCCGGTGAGGATCGAGGTGCAGGCAAGTACGACCCCCGCGTCCGGGGGGGTCGGTGCGGGGGTCGGAAGTGTGGCGTGGGCGCGGTGGCGTCAGCTCGCCTGCTCGTCGATGCGGGCCAGAGCCGCATCCCAGTGCTGCGCGAGCCAATCGCGATCGGCGTCGCTGGGAAGGTGCTCATGCACGAGTTCGAGTTCAGTGGTCTTCGAATCGACGGCTCGCATGTGCAGATCGACCAGAGTCGCCGGAGCGTCCTGATCCGCGTGCCACGAGAAGCGGATCTGCTCCAGCGGATGGAAGCTCCGGGTGACGCCATAGGTGCCGTCGCTGGACTGCCAGCCATCACCCTTGTTGCCCAGCTCGCCGCCCTCACCCAGCAGTGCGGTCGCCCCGTTGGGGGCCATCAGGACGTTCCACACGTCCTGCAGGGGATGCGCGAGCGTGCGGGTGACGCGGACGCTGTCCGTGAGCGTGGTCTCATCCGTGCCAGTGGTATCGGTGGCCATGTGCCTGCCTTCCGTCGGATTGTCGCGTCGACCGTGACGCGCGTTCAACCAAGCCTAGATCCGACGACCGACATCTGCCGGGCCGGGGTCACAGGAGCTGCTGTTGATTTCGTCACGACTGCTCAGTCGACGCCCAGATCGAACGCCGCGCGGTCGAGGAGTTCCTCGCCCTCCTCCTCCGGCCTGCCAGCAGAGATCGCCCGCGCGCCACCGCTTTCGAGCTGGCCGACGAGTTCGGCGGTGGCGCCGCCGACGATGCCCATCTGGGCATACTGCTCGAGGCGCGAGCGGGAGTCAGCGATGTCGAGGTTGCGCATGGTGAGCTGACCAATCCGGTCCTCGGGCCCGAAGGCCGCATCGCCGACCCGCTCCATGGACAGCTTGTCGGGGTGATAGCTCAACCCCGGGCCGGTGGTGTCGAGCAACTGATAGTCATCGCCACGCCGCAGCCGCACCGTCACCGACCCGGTCACCGCGGAGCCGACCCAGCGCACGATGGACTCGCGCAGCATCAGGGACTGGGGGTCCATCCAGCGACCCTCATACATCAACCGGCCGAGGCGGCGGCCCTCGTTGTGATAGTTCGCGATCGTGTCCTCGTTGTGGATCGCGTTGAGCAGCCGCTCGTAGCCGATGTGCAGCAGCGCCATGCCGGGCGCCTCATAGATGCCGCGGGACTTGGCCTCGATGACGCGGTTCTCGATCTGGTCGGAGACGCCGAGCCCGTGCCGGCCGCCGATCTCGTTGGCCTTCATCACCAGACCGACGGGATTGGCTGCGAAGTCCTCGCCGTTGATCGCGAC
>JAUNRO010000021.1 GCA_030544185.1 Propionibacteriaceae bacterium
CTCACCCAATGGGCCCTGCTCCATGCGGGCATCAAGCAGAAGCTTGTAAGCACGGCCGACCACCGGGCCGGGCGGCACGCCGAGCAGCGCCATGATCTGGTCACCGTTGAGGTCCGGGCGGATGGCGTCCAGCTCCTCCTGTTCGGCGAGCTCGGCGATGCGGCGTTCCAGGTCGTCATAGGCCCGTCGGAGCCGGGCAGCCTTGCGCTGGTTCCGGGTGGTGCAGTCGGCCCGGGTGAGGATGTGGAGCCGCTCCAGCTGATCCCCGGCGTCGCGGACATAGCGCCGCACTGCCGAATCGGTCCACCCTCGGGTGTCGTCGAACATCCCGTCGGAATAGCCGTGAAAGCGCAGGTGCAGTTCGACCAGTTTGGCGATCTGCTTGATCTGCTCCCCGGAGAAACGCAGCTCCTGCAGGCGCTTGTTGACCAGCTTGGCCCCGACCACGTCGTGGTGGTGGAACGTCACCCGGTTGCCGTCCACGAACTTTCGGGTGCGGGGCTTGCCGATGTCGTGCAGCAGCGCCGCGAGCCGCGCGACCAGGTCCGGCTCACGGCCCCGCGCCTTCTCCAGCGCGATCGACTGCTCCAGCACAGTCATCGAGTGCTCATAGACATCCTTGTGCCGGTGGTGCTCGTCGACCTCGAGCCGCAGCGCCGGCAGCTCGGGCAGCACCCGCTCGGCCAGCCCGGTCTCCACGACCAGGTTCAGCCCCGGCCGCGGGTGGTCGGTGAGCACCAGCTTCGACAGCTCGTCCCGCACGCGTTCGGCGGAGATGATGTCAATGCGCTCGGCCATGTCGACCATCGCCGCCACCACCTCGGGCGCGGGCGCGAACCGCACGCCCGCACGCCCAGGCGTGGACAGCTGGGAGGTGAACCGGGCCGCGCGCATCATCCGCAGCGGATCGTCGGAGAACGACTGCTGCGGGGTCCCCGGCGTCCGCAGCAGCCCGTTCGCGAGATCTCGCAGCCCCTGGTGCGGGTCGACGAACCTGCGCTCCGGCAGCTGGATCGCCATCGCGTTGACCGTGAAGTCGCGCCGCACGAGGTCGCCGGCGATCGTGTCGCCATAGCTCACCTCGGGTTTGCGGGAGTCCTCCCGATAGATCTCGGCGCGGAAGGTCGTCACCTCGATGACCCAATAGTCCTCCGCGCCCTCGCCCAGTGCCCCGTCCGTCGGGACGCGGACGCCGATCGTGCCGAACTCCTTGCCGATGTCCCACACCGCACCGCCGGGAACGCCCCGCACGAACTCGCGCAACAGTGCCTCGACATCATCGGGACGCGCAGAAGTGGTGAAGTCGAGATCGTGGCCGAGCCTGCCCATCAGCGCATCACGCACGGATCCGCCGACCAGATAGAGCTCGTGTCCCGCCCCGGTGAACAGCTCGCCCAGCCGGTCGGCGACCGGGGCGATGCGGAGCAGTTCGGCCACTGCATTGGCCTGGGCAGCGCTCAGGGCGTTGGCGGGGGTCTTCGAGGCTGGGGTCTTCGGCACGAGGGCGGAGTCTAATCGACCCGTTCCGGGCGCGGCTGTCGTTTCCGGGTGGGGTCCGTCCCGGCGACTACGATGACATGGTGATCAGCCTGCGCCTGGGGACCCGGCCGGAGCGCCGGGTCCGGCCGGCGACCGGCTCACCGGCCTCCCGTGCCGGGATCTTCGTGCTCACCCTGCTGCTGGTGGTCGCCGGTGCGCTGGGGGCACCCGCTCCGGCGTACGCCGAGATCGCGGGCCCGCCGATCGCGCTGCAACTCGAGGCGCTGGAGCCCGCGCTGCCCGCCCGGGACGGCACCGTGACGCTGCGGGGCACTGCCATCAACCGCTCCGGTCAGCCGATCACGGCGGCTCAGGCCGTGCTGTGGCGTCACAGCACGCCGGCGACGGACGTTCCGGCGCTCCGCGAGCTCACCGAGAGACCCCAGGACGAGGTCTGGGGCAACCAGTTGTGGGTCGACGGTGCCTATCAACGGTTGACCACCAATGACCAAACGACCTGGGCGCCGGATGAGCCGCGCCCCTTCGAGGTGACGGCTCCGGTCGCGGCGCTCGGCGTCGGCCGCGCGGGGGCCTATCTCCTCGGGGTGCAGATCGTCGGCCGGATCAACGGGGAGTCGCTGGCCACCCTGGGTGAGGCCCGGGCGCTGGTCCCGCTCACGGACTCCGGGCCGGTGGCAACGGACGGGACGAATACGGCGGTGAGCGCGGTCCTGCTGTCGAGCCGGCCGTCCATGATCGAACCGGGCCTGTTCCTTGATGATCACCTCGCCGCCGAGCTCGCGCCGGAGGGCCGGCTGACCGCTCTGCTCGCCGCCGCCGAGCGGCCGGAGGTCTCCTGGCTGATCGACCCTGCCCTGCTCGATGAGATCACCGCGATGTCCGAGGGTTATCGCGTCCGCGCCGGCGACGGTGAGCAGCCGGGGGCGGGCCAGGAGGCAGCGAGCCGTTGGCTCGAGGGGTACGCCCGGCTGGATCCCAACCGCGGCTTCCGCGTGCCCTATGCGATTCCGGACGTCTCCATGCTGGACCGCGCCGGGCTCGGCAGTGTGGTGGAGGCGGCGATGACCGCGTCCCAGCGGACGCCCGGCGTGAGCGCACTGCCCCTGCTGGGCCATGTCGCGGGTGGCGCCCTCGACCCCCCAGCGATTGCCCTCGCCGAACAGGCGAGGCCGGCGGCCCTGCTCGTCTCCCATGCCGAAGCGGACGGCGGCGCCGCGCTGCTCGAGCCGATCGGGACGGCGCCCCTGCTGAGCTTCTCCCCCGCGACCACGGTCAACGGCGTCGATTCGGTCGTGCAGGCGCGCCAGCAGATGCTCGCCGAGAGCTTCCTCGCCGCCGAGACCGAACCCGGCGCGACCACGATCCGGCTGCTGACCAGCGGTGAAGCCGCGGCCGCCGACACTGCGGCGAATGCCCCGTGGCTCCATCGGCGGACCCTCCCGGAACTCCTCACCGACACCCCCGCCCCCTGGTCGGGACAACTGGACTACGACACGCTGGCCCGGGCCGCCGAGCTGGACGAGGCACGGATCGGCACCGTCCGCGAAACGGTGCACGCCTATCAGTCGTTCATCGGGATGCTCGCCGAGCCCGAGGCGGTCACCCAGGTCTTCGACGCGAGCATCGCCCGCTCGACCAGCAGCTGGTGGCGCCGCGATCCGGACGGATTCGACCGCTTCGCCGCTCCGCTGTCCGAGGCCGCCGACCGGCTGTGGACGGGCAATGCGGTCGAGCTCAACGCCCAGCGTTCGGTCATCATGTCGGGCCAGTCCGGATCGTTCCCGATGACCGTCACCAACCATCTCGATCAGCCGCTGCGGGTCACGATCACGTTCGAATCCTTCCAGCCTCAGCGGTTGAACATCGACGAGATGACCGAGGTCGTCATCCCCGCGCGCCAGGGCCTGACGGTGAACGTCCAGCCCCGCGCGGTCGGCAACGGACCAGTGCGGATCTCGGCCCAGGTCACCACGCCGGAGGGCATCCCGATCAGCAAACGCGTCTGGCTGACGGTCGAGGCGACCAACTTCGGCCGCGTCGGATGGATCATCGTCGCCGCCTCCGGCATCGTGCTGCTGGCGACCACGGTGTGGCGCATCCGCCAGGTCCGTCATGAGCGGCAGGCCGCGCTGCGCGCGGCACCGAGCGGGCACGACCAGCCACCCATGGTCATGATCGAACCACCGGAGCAACCACCCCTGACCATGAAGCGCCGAGGAGGCGAGCGGTGAACGACAGTCCCCGTCCGGCCGGGAAATCCACCCCCAGCCCCGCCCCCTCGGCCTCAGAGGTGGCGGACGAGACGCCGACCGCGGTGCAGGCGACCGGTGACGCACCGACGACGGCGCGAGCCACCGACGACACACCGACCACCGTGCAGCCGGCCGCGGGCAACCCCGGAGATCCCACCCCTGCCGCCGATGACCCCACTTCGGGTGACTCCGCCGGCAGCTCCGCGACCAAGCGGCTGCTCCGCGCGCTGGCGGTGATGGGCTCGGGCACGATGGTCTCCCGCGTGCTCGGTCTGGTGCGAGTGGCCCTGGCGGCGTTCGTGATCGGCAACGGCACGGCCCAGGCGGATATGTACGCCGTGGCGATCACCGTGCCGACCGCCCTCTATATCCTGTTCGCCGGCGGGGCGCTCAACAGCGTCCTCGTGCCCCAACTGGCGCGCGCCGCGAAACACGACGAGGACGGCGGCGAGGCCTACACCAACCGCATCACCACGGCCTTTCTGCTGATCCTGCTGACCGTCACGGTCATTGTCACTGCGGCGGCACCGCTGATCACCTGGATCTATTCGTCGGACCGGTGGCGGACGCCGGAGATGGCGGATCACTACCAGGCGATGGTGTTCCTGACGATGGTGTGCCTGCCCGAGGTCTTCTTCTATGGGGCCTTCGTCGTGCTCGGTCAGATCCTGAACGCGCGCGACCGGTTCGGTCCGATGATGTGGGCGCCGGTGGCGAGCAACATCATCCAGGTCCTGTCGTTCGTCGTATTCCTCAGTCTGTGGGGCCGCAGCGATGGTCAAGCACCGTTCAGCAGCACCCAGATCTGGGTGCTCGGCGGTGGTTATCTGCTGGGTTCGATCCTGCAGGCCGGGGCCATGGTGTTCTTCCTGCGCCGGGTCGGCTATCGCTTCCGGCCCCGGTTCGATCTCAAGGGAACCGGGCTCAGCAAGACGTTCAAGCTCGCCGGCTGGGCTGTTGGGTTCGTGCTGGTCAACCAGGTCGCTCTCGCCGTGGTGAGCCGGCTGGCCACCTCGGCCACGGCGGGCGGCTCGGGGGCGGGCCTCACCGTCTATAACAATGCCTATCTGGTGTTCCTGCTGCCGCATTCGCTGATCACCGTGTCGCTCGCCACCGCGATGGTCTCCTCGGCCTCCCGCCTCGCCGCGGCCGGGGATCTGGCCGGCACCGCCGCCGAGGTCATGCGGACAATGCGCCTCGTCGCGGCTGCGCTGGTCCCTGCCGCTCTGCTGCTCGTCGCGCTCGGCCCCCCGATCGCGATGCTGCTGTTCGGCAACGGCACGGGCGCGCAGGACGCGCCGTTCATCGGCTGGACGATCATGGCGTTCGCGGTCGGGCTGGTGGCGTTCACGTTGCAACACGTGTGCCTGCGCACCTATTACGCGCTGGAGAAGAACCGCGACACGTTCTTCATCCAGCTGATCATCGCCTCGCTCCAGATCGGACTGTCGCTGCTGTTCGTGCTGCCCTTCGACCGCGACGATCTGGTCGCGCCGATGCTCGGCCTCGCGCTTTCCGGGGCGTACGCCGTGGGTCTGCTCATCTCCTTCCGCCACCTCCAGCGGTTCCTGCCCGCGCTGAGTGGCCGCGAGCTGCTGCTGCACGTGGGCCGGGTGCTGCTGGTGAGCCTGCCGGGCGCGGCGATCGCGCTGGTGCTGACGCAGTTGCTCGAGGGATCGCGGCTGATGCTGCTGCTCAGCCTGGCGCTGGGCGGACTCGTCGCGATCGGGGCCTATGTCCTGGCCGCGCGGGCGGTGGGTCTCGCGGAGATCGCGCCGGTTCTCGACCGGTTCAGTCGCGGTCGTGCCACCACCAAGAAAACCCCCAAGGCCGCCACCAAGGCCGCTCCCAAGAAGAAGGATGCCAAGCTGGACGAGGCGGCCATCAGCACGCAGGCCCAGGCGCTCGGCAATGATCCGCTGGCCGAGGAACTGCTGCCACCCACCGAGGCCCGGCCGGCGGCGGACCGCTCGGACGCCGGCGAGGAAGAACCCACCGATCCGGTCGCCGCAGGGGGCTCGCGCGCTCCGGTGGACCCGGATGCCCCCACCACGGCGATGTCCACCAGGTCCGGGTCCTCGGATGCGGACGGCGAGGACTCCGGTGAGGAGGACACCGACGAGATCGTCGACAGTGCCCCCTCCGGCGAGTCCGACCGGACTGACGACAGGGACGATGAGCACGACACGGCCGAGGAACTGCACCCGATCCGGGTCCGGCCTGGTCGCGTGCTCGGCCAGCGCTATCAACTCGACGAGGTCCTCGTCCGGCGCGCCGAGACCCAGACCTGGAAGGCCACCGACCAGGTGCTGTCGCGGCAGGTGCTCATCCATCTGCTGCCCGCCGGTGGCGACAGCGAGCGGTTCCTGACGCCGGCCCGTCGCGCGGCGGTCGCGACCGACTCCCGCTTCGTGCGCATCCTCGATGCCCAGATCGGCGAGGAGCCGACGAGCGATGCCGATGCGGACTCCGGGGAGACGGATTCGCCGGTCGGGCCCTACATCGTCTGTGAGTACGCCCCGGGGATGTCGCTGGAGCGGTTGCTCGCAGCAGGGCCATTGAGCGCGTTGGAGTCCGCGTGGGTCGTGCGGGAAGTCGCCGACGGGCTGGCGGGCATGCACGACCAGGGCCTCTATCACGAGCGGATCAATCCGGACACGGTGGTGATCACTGCGACGGGCAATGTCAAGATCGTCGGGTTCCAGCTGGAGTCGGAGCTCTCGCCGGCCCAGGAGCATCCGTTGACCGGGAGCAGCGATCCGGAGGCCATGGACGTCGCCGATCTCGGGCGGCTGCTCTATTGCACGTTGGTCTCCCGCTGGCCGGGCGGCCATGGTTATGGCATGGCGGCAGCGCCGCTCGACTCCGAGGGCCACCTGCTCACCCCGCGCCAGGTCCGGGCGGGTGTCTCGCCCGCGCTCGACTCGATCTGTGACCGCATCCTGTCGCCGGTGCCCCGGCAGGGCGAGGCCCGGCTGCGCAGCGCCCACGAGGTCGTGCGCGCCCTCAATCAGGTCCTGGGCACTGCCAACGCCGCCCAGGATCTCGAGCGCCGGCTGCGCTATCCAGTGCCGGTGGTCTCGCTCGAGGATGAGGCGGACACGCCGACCACGCAGCATTCGGTGGATGACATCGACACCGCGGCCGCGCTGCCGGTCGCGCCGCTGGCCGATCCCGAGGCGCAGACGGGGCGGATCGCGCTGCCCGCCGTCGCCGGTGCCACGGGCGCGATGTCCCCGATGAGCCAGGCCACCCCGTCGGAACCGATGGTGCGTGAGCGCCGGATCGTGCAGACCTATGTGGGTGACGAGCGCGACACCACCGGGGACCCGCCGCGGCGCTGGGTCGTGGGGCTGATCATGCTGACCGTCGCCGTCCTGGTGGGCAGCCTGATCGCGGTCGCCCTGCGGCTCTCCCCCGACACCCGCCAGGAGTCGGTCAGCCCGAGCCAGTGGCCGATCGTCGCCGCCGACGACTTCGATCCCCAGCCCCCGGGCAACGGTGAGGAGAACCCCGGTCTCGTTCCGCTCGCCCACGACGGTGATCCGGGCACGGCTTGGCAGACCGTCGACTATGCGCAGGCCGACATGACGAACAAGGACGGCGTCGGGATCGTGTTCGATCTGGGGGAGGTCCGCTCGGTCGCCCGCGCGCGGCTCACCCTGGTCGGCGCCGGGACCTCGGTCGAGTTGCGGATCCCTGCGCAGGAGGCGGACAATATCGTGGCCGCGCCGATGGAACGGGTGAACCAGTGGGAACGCATCGCCGGGGCCGAGCTCGCCCCGGAGGAGGTGGTGCTGACCGCGGACCGGCCGGTGCAGACGCGATTCGTGCTGGTCCTGCTCACGGAGTTACCCGAGGTTGGAGTTAACTATCGGGGTGGCATCGCGGAAGCAGTTTTCGAGGGCTGAACCTGTGGCGTACGGTGAGAAGTCAACAATCCACAGGAGGTTGGAGCTGTGAACGATGAACGCTCCGACAGCGACCTGTTGCGCGACCACGTCGAGGGCGATCCCCAGGCGTTCGAGGTGCTGGTGGGCCGGCATGCCAACCGGCTGTGGGCCGTCGCCCTGCGCACGATGCGGAACCCCGACGAGGCCGCGGATGCGCTGCAGGACGCCTATATCTCGGCGTTCCGGCGGGCCCATACGTTCCGCGGTGATGCGGCGGTCACGACCTGGCTGCACCGCATCGTGGTCAATGCCTGTCTGGACCGGATCCGGCGCAACAAAGTGCGCCGCGCCGAGCCGCTGCCGGAGGACCCGGATCGGGCGATGGAGCTGGGGGTCATTCCGGAGTCCGACGACCTCGAGGTGAAGGAGCGCCGGGCGGACGTGGTCCACGCCCTGGGCCAGATCAACGCCGACCAGCGGGCCGCGCTCGTCCTGGTCGATATGGAGGGCTATTCGGTCGAGGAGGCAGCCCAGATCCTGGGTTGTGCGGTCGGCACGATCAAGAGCCGCTGTTCCCGGGGGCGGGCGAAGCTGGTGCCGCTGCTGGCCCACTTGCGCGAGACGCGCGGAGCGGCGGCGCAGACATGATCGGGGGAACCGAGCGGACCGGATTGCCCGTCCAATGCGAGCCGCCCCGCGCTGCCCCCCACCAGGCGGAGCCGGCCGGCGCCGCCCCCAGGACGCCATCGAAGAGCAGTTCGCCCGACGAATGTGAGGATGCAGCGTGACCGACCAAGTGCCCGGGCAGCGTCGCAGTGACCATGTCTCCGTCGACGTCCTCGCCGACGCCGCCGAGAATCTGTTGTCCCCCGAGCAGGTGACGCTGGTGAACGATCATCTGCACCAGTGCCCCGAGTGTGCCGAGATTGCCCAAGCGCTGACCGATGCGTGCGAGGCGCTGCGGGAACTTCCCGCCCCGCCCATGCCGGAGGCAGTCCTCCAGCGCCTGACCGCCCTGGTTCGCGCCGAGTCCGAGCGCCGGGCGAACGGTGAGGCCGACGCGGAGGTCGAGGCCGGAATCGCCGACGCCGCCAAGCGGACCGACCTCGGGACCTTCCGCCAGAACCCGCTGACCAAGAAGGGCATCGACATCCGGCACACCCTCGGCCGCACACCGCACCAGCGACCGAGCTGACGGTCGATGAGCGACCCGACTTCCTCCACCTCACCGCCATCCCCGCGCCGGGATGGCGGTTTTCTGCGCGCCGGGCGGGATCCCGGGCTGCTGTGGTGGGTGGTGTCCGGGGTCGCGGTCTTCGCCGTCCTTGCCACGATCACGATCGTCGTCCTGCTGAACAACCCGACTCCTGCGCCCAGCCGGCCCCGGTTGGCGCCGGTTCAGACCGCGACGCCGACGCCGAGCGCGCCGACCGCGACGCCCCTGCGGCCGGAGGACAGCGCGCTCACGACCGTGCGGCTGGACCGGACCACGTGTCCCGAGGTCCGGATCCGCCGGAGCGCGCTGACGGGCGCCGCTCTGGAGCGCTATCTCAATTCCCTGATCGACTGTCTGGTCGAGGTGCACCAGGAGCCGTTCCGCGAGGCCGGCCTGATCCTCATCCGCCCCCAGCTGTCGCCCGCGACGGAGGTGGCGGACTCGGGCTGCGCCACCGTCCAGGAGGAACCTGACGACTGGGCGGGGCTCTATTGCAGCGCGAACACGACGATCTATTACCGCACCGACTGGGCGCCCCCGGATCCGTTGCACTATGTCGAGGTCATCACCCACGAGTTCTCCCACCATCTGCAGCACGAGTCCGATCTCCTGTCTCGGGTGAACCGGGCCCAGCGGGCGGCGATCAAGGAGCCCAACGGTGCGGCCCGCTCCCAGGAGTTGTCCCGCCGGCTCGAGCTCCAGGCCGATTGTCTGGCGGCGACGATGGTCGGTCCACAGGGTCCCTTGGCGGTACGCGAGGGGGAGCTGCAGGAATTTGTGGCCGCGCGGGCGGCGGTCCCGCCGGAGTGGGCGGCGACCCACGGCACGGGCCGGGCGCAGTCGCGGTGGTTCCTCGCGGGGGCGCAGGCGACAGGACCGGCGCGCCTCGCCGCGTGTGACACCTTCACCGCTCCCGCGGCGCTGGTCGAATAGTCCGCCTCAGAGCCAGGGCGCCAGCTCGGGCAGCGCGCCCGGGCCGAGCACCTTGACCTTCGCACCGTTCGCACCGTTCCGGCCGGTGAGCCAGGCCGCCAGGTCGGCCACCGGTGCCATGACGCGGACCGGTGATCCCGCGCCCGGCAGCACCCAGGCCTCGCCGGTGTCCTGGCCGAGGACCTCCAGCGCCGGCGAGCCGCCCGCTGCGCCCCGGTGGGCCACGACCTCCTCGATGAGCTCGGAGAGGAACGCCCGCGGCAGATCGCCGAAATAGATCTCCTCGCCCAGGTCGACCGCGTGCACCATGAGCTCGCGGGCCCGCAGCCACGGCAGCTCGGCCGCCGCGCGCTGGTCACCGTCGACGCTCACCTGGGTGTTCTCCCAGTCCGCCCGGGTCCGGCCACCGAGCACGGAGTCCAGCGCGGCAGCCGACTCCGCGTACTCCCGGCGCAGCCCCGAACCTTCCTCAGCCGCCTCCGCGCCGAGCGCCGCAGCGAACGCGCGGGCCTGGGCGGACACGTGGGTGACGATGTCGGCCCCGGTCCAGCCCGGCAGCGAGGACTCCTCGGCGAGGTGCTCATCGTCCTCGGCCCCGAGCGCCCTGGTGAACAAGTCGGTGCCCTCGCGCACCCACGCCAGGACGTCGCGCAGGTCAGCCATCGATCTCCTTCGCCACAGCGAGTTTCATGAATCCTTCGGGGCCGATCGTAGCGCCGAACCCAGACACCCGCGGTCAGAGCCAGGTGCCGCCCTGCCGGTCGCTCGGCTCCTCCTCGTCGGCCTTGAAGGAGTGGATCCAGTCGAGGTGCCGGTCCCAGGCCGCCGGATCGGCGAGGCGGGCATTGCGCTCGTCGGCGCGCGGGCCGGGCGGCAGGTGGAGGACGTCGGCGTTGGTGATCGAGGCGTACTGGATCTTGCGCGTCCGGCCGCGGCGCAGCCGCTCGAACTCGGCCCGGGCAGCGTCGAGATCAGTGGTCGCGGCGAGCTGGTCGGCGAGCACGATCGCGTCCTCGATCGAGGTGTTGGCGCCCTGGCCGTGGTGCGGCACGAGCGCATGCGCGGCGTCCCCGATGAGCGTGATCCGGCCCTTGGTCCACCGGCTCAGCGGCGGGCGGTGGAACAGAGCCCAGCGCTCGCTGCAGCTGACGGCGGAGACCATCTCGATGATCGCCGGATGCCAGTCGGCAAAGCCGGCGAGCTTCTCGGTGTCGTTCGTGGGCGCGATCCAGGTCTTGTGCGGCCACGGGGAGGGGGTGCGCTCGACCAGGAAGAAATTGTGGTCGCCATTGGCGCCGATCGGATAGTGCAGGCAGTGCCGGCCGTCACCCATCCAGAACTGGATCGCCTCCGGGGTCGGCATCGACGGCATCTGATCGGGGGTGACGACCCCGCGGAAGGCGCTGGCACCGGAATAGAGGGCGTCGTCATAGCCGAGCATCAGCCGGCGTACGGTCGAGCGGGCACCGTCGGCACCAATCACCAGGTCCGCGGTGGCGCTCGACCCGTCGGCGAAGTGCAGGACCGCCTCGCTGCCGGAATCGTCGATCCCGAGCAGGCGCTTGCTGAGCTGGATCTTGTCCAGCCCGACGGCGCCGGAGAGGACGACCTGGAGGTCCGCGCGGTGGATGCCGACATAGGGGGCGCCATAGCGGGCCTTGTAGTCGAAGCGGTGCTCGCCGATCACGTGACCGGAGCGGCCGTCGCGATAGATGAGGGCCTGTACCTCATACCAGACCTGGGCGATCGCCTCCTCGAGCTCGAGCCGGCCGATATAGAAGCGCGTGGCGTTGGCCGACAGCGCCACCGCGGCGCCGACCTCGCGCAGCTCATCGGCCTGCTCATAGATGGTGGCATCGAAGCCCTTCTGGCGCAGGGCCAGCGCGAGCGTGAGCCCGCCGATGCCGCCGCCGACGATGGCGATCCGCAGATCCTTCATTGGGTGTCCTCCGGAGTTGGATGGCTGATGGGCTCAGCCTAGGAGGCGGTGGCGCTGCCGCGGTGAACGCATGTCGCTGGCTAGCATGGGGACTCACTCAATGCCCCGGGGAGGCATGCGCCCATGGATATATGGACCGTTCTGAGCCTGATCGTCGCGGCGGCCATCCTCGTGTGGATCGTTCTGCGGGTCCGCAATCGCCGCCCCTCGGCAACGCCGGGCATCATCCCGCTCCTGGAGGGCCGCCTGATGCGGGTGGACGCGGAGCCCGCTGCGGTGATCGACGCGCTCGAGGACGTGCTGAGCACCTATCGGGAGCGCAGCCACCCGAGCGTGCCGCTGCTCGCGCGCGCCGGATTCCGCTGGAGCGGGGCACCGGATGAGAAGCCGAACGCGGCCTATCTGTGCTCCGATGAGGAGAAGCGCGGGCTGGTGATCACGCTGCGCCCGGTCGACGGGGGCACACAGGTCGGCATGATCCCCATGCACAATCGGCCCGATCGGATGCTCATCCGGATGGCCGGCTATCTGCACACCCGGATCCCGGTCACCTCCGTCGGCACGATCCCCAGCCTCAACGTCGCGCTCGTTGCGCCCCGCGTGCCACGGGATCTCGTGGCGAACACGCTCACGAAGAGTGGCTATCCCGTCACGGCCACGAACGTCGCGATCACCGGCCGGCATGCCGTGGCAGGGGCGCTCGACCGAGCGCTCAAGATCGTCACGCGCAGCGACGGCAAGCGCGCCGCGAAGGAGTGGCTCGAGGAGTGGGAGGGCCACGACGACCACGGCACCGGGACCGCGGAGGAACAGCTCGATCGGCTCATCCAGCGGTTGGTCGCCTGGGACGCCCGCGTCCTGACCCAGGTCCAGGATCTTCCCCTCCAGGTCCGGGCAAGTCTGCTCGATGCGATCGCGGAGCGTACGCCGGGCTCGGGCTGGGACGAGTTGGAGTCCGTCGGCTAGCACCACCCGCCCCGCGGCCGCCCCGAGCGGCGTCCACGCTGGTCGATGCGGGCTGCTGCCCTATGCGGTCGAGCGTGCTGCCGTCCGCGGAGTCGGCCGGCCGGGTATGCCGCTGACGGTGGACACGCGCCGGTTCGCCGCGGTCGGCCTGCACCTGGGTCGACGGATGGCCGCGGCGCCCCATCGGCAGCCGTTGGCGGCCGGCATCGTGGCGGGTCGGACGCGGCCTGTGGGTGCGGACGGACCGGGTGCCTCCGCCGATCTGTGCGGTGCGCGGCAGACAGGCTCAGTCCGGATCGACGCTGAGGATCATCGCCAACAGGCGGCGCAGCGTGGCCCGCCCCTCACGCCCGAGCAGTGCGTCCAGTTGCTCCTCGATGCCTTGGATCGTCGCCATGCCCGCGCGCACCGAGGCCTGCCCACGGGCCGTCAGGGTGACCAGCTTGGCCCGGCCGTCGGCCGGATCCCGCTTGCGTACGACATAGCCGAGTTCGACCAGTTCGTCAACGAGCTCGCCCATCGCCTGGGGGGTCATGTTGGCCCCGCGCGCGAGGTCGACTACTCGGGATCCCTCGGGGCGGATCTGCGCGAAGACAGCCGAATGCTTCGGCTTCTGGGGATAGCCGGCGCCCACGACCCCGTCGACGATCTTGAAGCCCAACAGGCTGTACGCCTGCCCCAGCATCGCGACCGTGTTCGGCAGGTCCTCCTCATGAGCCATGGACACCATCGTATTAAGAAGGCTACCTTTGTTTTATCCGGACCCAGAACCGGGGCTTTCCTGGAGGTCAACGATGACCGCACCATCTGCCACTGACTCTCACCGCGCGACCGACGCGCCCGCCGAGATGGCACTCATCCACCGCATCGCTCGACACGCCTTCCGGGACGTCGCGCGCTGGGTCGACCAGATCCCACCGGAAGGAACGAAGCGCTCCCGGGCGGTTGGCTCGTTCCTGACGTCGATGCTCGACATGCTCCATGACCACCACGAGAACGAGGATGCGCTGATCTGGCCGAAACTGCGCGAGCGGGTCGATCCGAGCCTGATCGATCCCATGGAACGGGCCCACGAGGACGTCGCGGCGGCGGCCGCCAGGGTGCGCCAGCTCGTCCCCGCGTGGGCGCGCGACCCCTCGCGCGCCGCTCAGGTCGCTCTGCTGGCCGCTCTCGCGGAGTTCCGCGCCTTGCTCACAGCTCACCTGGACGAAGAGGAGCGGGAAGTCGTCCCGCTGATCGCCCAGCACCTCACCCAGGCCGAATGGGCAGCTGTCGGGGAAGCCGGCTTCAAGAAGATCCCCAAGTCGTTCCTGTTCACAGCCACCGGTCTGCTCCTCGACGCCGCGACACCGGTGGAGGCAGCCCACCGGCTGGGTGAGCTGCCCCGGCCCGCGCAGATCCTGTGGCGGACCGTCGGCCAACATGCCTATGCCCGGACTCGCAACCAGCTGCGGGGCGCCCCCATGCCGCCCCCGTTGCGCTTCGTCATGCGCCATGGCGTCCGACGAACGGTCGCTGGCTATCGGCGTACCAATGGCCGCACCGGAGCATCCGCCAAGGGGCTCCCGGTCCTGCTGCTCACCGTGGTCGGCCGGCGGAGCGGTCTGGACCGGACAGTCGCGGTCGCCTATTTCGATCGTGGCCCCGATCGCCTCGTGATCGGCTCCATGGGTGGCGCTCAGCACGAACCGGAGTGGTTCCGCAATCTCCGCGCCACCGACACCGCAACGATCCAGATCGGCGCAACCGTCCAGCAGGTCGGCGTACGCATCCCGGAACGGGAGGAGCGCGACCAGCTCTGGAGCGACATCATCACCGAGGCGCCGTTCTTCATCGGCTATCAGCGGCGGGCGCAGCGATTGATCCCGATCGCCGTGCTCACGACATCGTAGATACGAGTAGCAAACTGGGTACGCCGGCGGCAATGAAGACCATCTCGGTCGGGGAGCTGCGCCAGAACCCCACGCACATGCGTGACGACGTGGCGGCGGGCGAGACATAGGTCGTCACGCGCCACAATCAGGAGGCCGAGGCGGGTCTCGCGGTCCATGACCCGGTCTCTGACGATCCAACAGTCGGGCGAGCGACCGCATGGGGTCCGAGATCGGCGTACGTCAGAGCTTCCGGTCCAGCAGGGCGGGCGCCAGCGAGCGAGGGTCGGCCCGAATACCGCCCTGCACTTGTGCCCACCGCGCCGCCGAGGAGCGACACGAACTGGTCCTGCTGCGACTGCGGGAAATTGGAGAACCCCCCGGTCCGGTGTCGTCACGGCTCGGGGGGCTCTGTTTCTGATTCTCACGCTAGGTCACCCGCCTGGGTTTCCCGGAACGACGTGCCGACCGACGGAACATGTTCTTCGGTTCGCTACGCCACCCCAGCCTCCTATGGTGGAGCCATGGCATCATCCCAGGCTGCTGAACCAACCGGCGCTGTCACCGAACGACCTCGGAAGAAGCGTGGTCTCGGCAAGAAGATCCTCATCGCTCTGCTGGGCCTCGTGCTGCTGCTGATCATCGCGGCTGGCATCCTGATTGCGGTCAAACCGTGGGCTCCCGACATCGTCGTCACCGAGGCCGGCCCCACGGGTCACCGGGTGACCGATAGCGGCATGCTCGCCAACTACTATCCAGCGACCGCACCCGGCCCGCAGCCCGCCGTGGTCATCGTGGGCGGTTCCGAGGGTGGTCTCGGCCGGCAGGTCGATCGGACCGCCCAGGCGCTGCAGCGCGAAGGGTTCTCTGCGCTCGCCCTGTCCTATTGGGGGGCCGAAGGCCAACCCCAGGCCATGGACGCCCTGCCGGTGGAGACCTTCGACACCGCGCTGGAGTGGCTGCGGACCCAGCCCGAGGTCGACCCCCAGAAGATGGCTTTCGTGGGCACTTCGAAGGGTGGCGAAGCCGCGATGCTGATGGCGGCACGCGTGCCGGAACTCAAGGCCGTCGTCGGCTACGTCCCCTCCCACGTCGTCTGGGCCGGAGTGAACCTGCGCGAGCCGTGGCAGCAGATGACGATCGGCTCAACCTGGAGCGAGGGAGGCCAGCAATTGCCCTATCTTCCCTACACCCGGGAGTTCCGGGGCGGGCCGCTCGTCGAGCTCTATACGAAATCCCTTGACGGGTTGCCCGAGCACCAGGACGCGATCATTCCCGTCGAGAACTCCAACGCGGAGTTGCTGCTCGTGTGTGGCGAACAGGACCAGCTGTGGCCGTCGTGCCCAATGGCCCGCGAGGTCCAGCAGCGCGCCGAGGAAAGGGGCGGTCCCGAGGTCACTCTCCTGGCCTATCCCGATGCCGGACACCTGATCTCCGGACCACCGGCAGACCCAGGCCACGACTTCGACCCCAGCACGATGGGCGGGACCGTGGAGGGCGGCAATGCGGCACTCAGCGATAGCTGGCCCAAGGTCGTCGACTTCTTGAAAACCAACGTGCAATAGCCCGGT
>JAUNRO010000022.1:0-12196 GCA_030544185.1 Propionibacteriaceae bacterium
ACTCGATCTGCCGGTTGGTGACGTAGGCCGGCTCGAGAGCCTGGATGCCGTAGTCACCGAACGCAATCTCAGTGCCACCCTTGGCGGCGCCGGAGCGCTTGGGGTGGTGCTGCTTGCGGAACTTCACGCGACGAGGAATCAGCATGCTCAGGCTCCTGCGCTCTCGGTGGCGGGAGCAGCCTCGGCCGCGGGGGCCGGTGCTGCGCTCTCGGGGGCGTCGGTGCGCGGGGCGTCACCGCCACGGCGACGACCGCCACGCTCGGGACGATCACCGCGGCCCGGCCGCCCACCGCGACCCGGACGGCCACCACGGCCACCGGGCGCCTGCTGGCGGGCAGCCTTCTGAGCGGCGCGCTCGGCGCGGGTGCCCGAGACATCGCCCTTATAGATCCACACCTTCACACCGATCCGGCCGAAGGTGGTCCGGGCCTCGAAGAAGCCATAGTCGATGTCCGCACGCAGGGTGTGCAGCGGCACGCGACCCTCGCGATAGAACTCGGCGCGCGACATTTCCGCCCCACCCAGACGGCCGGAACACTTGATCCGGATGCCCTTGGCACCGGCGCGCATGGCGGTCTGCTGGGCCTTGCGCATGGCGCGGCGGAACGCGACACGCTGGGCGAGCTGCTCGGCCACGCCCTGAGCGACGAGCTGGGCATCGGTCTCGGGATTCTTGACCTCGAGGATGTTCAGCTGGACCTGCTTGCCGGTGAGCTTCTCCAGTTCACCGCGCACGCGCTCGGCTTCGGCGCCGTTGCGGCCGATGACGATGCCCGGACGCGCGGCGTACAGGAAGATCGTGACCCGCTCCGAGCGGCGCTCGATCTCCACCGAGGAGATGCCCGCGCGCTCGAGCTTGGTAGTCAGGTATTCCCGGATCTTGATGTCCTCGCCGACGAAATCGGCGTACTGCTTATCCGCATACCACCGCGTCTTGTGGTCGGTGGTCACGCCCAGACGGAAGCCGTTGGGATTGATTTTCTGCCCCATGCTCAGGCCTCCTTCGTGGTCTTGGACTTGGGGTTGCTCTTCTTGGTACGCCCGCTCGCGCGCGCCTCGAGCGGCTCCACGACCACCGTGATGTGGCTGGAACGCTTGAGCACGCGGGACGCGGAGCCCTTGGCCCGCGGCCGGATGCGGCGCATGGTCATGCCCTCGTCGACGAAGGCCTGCGAGATGTACAGGTTCTCGGCGCGGAGGTTCTCGGTCTGCTGCGCGTTCGCCGCAGCAGAGGCGATCGCCTTGGAGACCGGCTCGGAAGCGGCCTGCGGGGCGAACTTCAGGATGTCCAGGGCCTCGGTGACATCGAGCCCACGCACGATGTCGACGACGCGGCGGACCTTGGTCGGGGACATCCGCACGTACCGAGCGATCGCGTACGAGCCAGGACGATCCCCGAGCAGGGCGGCACGGCGGCTGGGCCGGGCCTTCTCTTGTGTGCTCATCAGATTTGCGTTCCTATTCTCAGCGGCGCTTGGACTTGCGGTCTTCCTTCACGTGGCCCCGGAAGGTCCGCGTCGGGGCGAACTCGCCCAGCTTGTGACCCACCATGGCGTCGGTGATGAAGACCGGCACGTGCTTGCGACCGTCGTGGACGGCGATGGTCAGCCCGATCATGTCGGGGATGATCATCGACCGGCGCGACCAGGTCTTGATGACAGAGTTCTTGTTGCCCTTCTCCGCCTGGACCTCCACCTTCTTGAGCAGGTGGTCATCGACGAAGGGGCCCTTCTTAAGGCTGCGTGGCATAGTTCCTCAGACTCCCGATCAGCGCTTCTTGCCGGTCTTGCGGCGACGGACGATCATTCGGTTGCTCGCCTTGTTCTTGTCACGGGTGCGGCCCTCGGGCTTGCCCCACGGCGACACCGGATGGCGGCCACCGGAGGTCCGGCCCTCGCCACCACCGTGCGGGTGGTCGACCGGGTTCATGACCACGCCACGGACGGTCGGGCGCTTGCCCTTCCAGCGGTTGCGGCCGGCCTTGCCCCAGTTGATGTTGGCCTGCTCGGCGTTGCCGACCCCACCGATGGTGGCGCGGCAGCGGACGTCGACCATGCGCATTTCGCCCGAGGGCAGACGCAGGGTGGCCATCTTGCCCTCGCGGGCGACGAGCTGGATCGAGGCACCGGCCGAACGGCCGAGCTTGGCGCCGCCCCCGGGACGAAGCTCCACGGCGTGGACCGTGGTGCCGACCGGGATGTTGCGCAGCGCGAGGTTGTTGCCCGGCTTGATATCCGCACCCTCGCCGGCCTCGACCTGCATGCCCTGCTTCAGGTTCGCCGGGGCGATGATATAGCGCTTCTCACCATCGGCGTAGTGCAGCAGCGCGATGCGCGCAGTGCGGTTCGGGTCATACTCGATATGAGCGACCTTGGCCGGCACCCCGTCCTTGTCATAGCGCTTGAAGTCGATGATGCGATAGGCCTGCTTGTGGCCACCACCGATGTGCCGGGTCGTGATGCGACCGGAGTTGTTGCGCCCACCCGTCTTCGTCTTCGGAGCCAGGAGCGACTTCTCCGGGGTCGAGCGCGTGAGCTCGGCGAAGTCGGCAACCGACGAGCCGCGACGGCCCGGGGTTGTCGGCTTGTACTTTCGGATGCCCATGAGTTGTTCTTCCTCTCAGGAGGTCAGCTGGCGCCTCAGGCGCTCGGGCCGGCGAAGATGTCGATGCGCTGGCCGTCGGCAACCGTGACGATCGCGCGCTTGGTGTCGGGGCGCTTGCCCTGGCCGAAGCGCGTACGCCGCGTCTTGCCCGCACGATTCAGCGTGTTGACGTTCGTGACCTTGACATCGAAGACCTTCTCAACGGCGATCTTGATCTCGGTCTTGTTCGCGTCCTTGGCGACCAGGAACGTGTATTTGTTCTGGTCGAGCAACCCATAGGACTTCTCGGAGACGACCGGCGCGAGCAGGATGTCGCGGTGGTCGCGGATCTTCAACGGCTCGCTCACTTGGACTCCTCCTCGGCCTTGTCGGCGGTCTCCGCCTTGGCGGACGTGCTCTTGGCAGCGACGAAGGCGTCCAGCGCAGCGCTGGTGAACACGATCTCGTCGGCGACCAGCACGTCATAGGCGTTCAGCTGGTCGACGCTCAGCGCGTGCACGTCCATCGCGTTGCGCAGGCTCAGCCAGGCGAGCTCCTCGTCCCGGGCCAGGGCCACAAGAACCTTCTTGGTCTCGGTGGCACCCGCGAGGGCGGCAAGGGCCTGCTTGGTGGAGGGGACCTCCCCGGAGACCAGGCTGCTGATCACGCGGACGCGACCCTCGGCGGCCCGGTCGGACAGCGCACCGCGCAGGGCGGCGGCGATCATCTTCTTGGGCGTGCGCTGGGAGTAGTCACGCGGCTGCGGGCCGTGCACGACGCCACCGCCGGTCCACTGGGGCGCGCGCCGCGAGCCCTGCCGGGCGCGACCGGTGCCCTTCTGCCGCCACGGCTTCGCACCACCACCGCGGACCTCACCGCGGGTCTTGGTGGAATGGGTGCCCTGGCGGGCCGCGGCCAGCTGGGCCACGACGACCTGGTGGATCAGGGGGATATTGGGCTCGACACCGAACAGATCGGCGGGCAGCTCGGCCGTGCCGGCCTTGTTGCCCTCGGCATCGACCACGTCGACGGTCAGTGCTTCACTCATGCCTTCTCACCCTTCTTGGCAGCGGTGCGCACGACCACGAGCCCGTTCTTCGGGCCGGGGATCGCGCCCTTGACCAGGATCAGGCCGCGCTCGGCGTCAACGGCGTGCACGGTGAGGTTTTGCACCGTCACGCGCTCCACGCCCATCCGGCCGGCCATCGCCAGGCCCTTGAACACGCGGCCCGGGGTGGCGCAGCCACCGATCGAACCGGGCGCGCGGTGCTTGCGGTGCACACCATGGGAGGCGCGCAGACCGGCGAAGCCGTGGCGCTTCATGACACCGGCGGTGCCCTTGCCGCGGCTCACGCCGGTCACATCGACGATGTTGCCGGCCTCGAACACGTCCGCGCCAAGTTCCTGGCCCAGCGTGTATTCCGAAGCGTCGGCGGTGCGCAGCTCGACGAGGTGCTTGCGGGGGGTGACCCCGGCCTTGTCGAAGTGCCCGGCCGCCGGCTTGGTGACCTTCTTGGCCTTGATCGCGCCGAAGCCGAGCTGGACGGCGTTATAGCCGTCGGTCTCGGGGGTGCGGACCTGGGTCACGACGCAGGGGCCGGCCTTGATCACGGTCACCGGCACGACGCGGTTGTTCTCGTCCCAGAGCTGGGTCATGCCGAGCTTGGTGCCCAGAATGCCCTTCACGGTGCGTTCGGTCTGTGTGGAGCTCATCCGTGCCACCTCCCTCAGAGCTTGATCTCGATGTCCACACCCGCGGGGAGATCGAGGCGCATGAGCGAGTCGACCGTCTTCGGGGTGGGATCGATGATGTCGATGAGCCGCTTGTGGGTGCGCATCTCGAAATGCTCGCGGCTGTCTTTGTATTTATGGGGCGAACGGATCACGCAGAACACGTTCTTCTCAGTCGGCAGCGGCACCGGCCCGGCGACCTTCGCTCCCGTCCGCGTGACCGTGTCGACGATCTTGCGCGCGGAGGAGTCGATGACCTCGTGGTCATAGGCCTTGAGCCTGATGCGGATCTTTTGTCCCGCCACAGTTCGTCCTTCTCTCGTCCCTGTTGGTCCGTGCGCTGCCCCGATGAGTGCCGGCCGCGCCGGACCCCCGACCCACGCGGTCGGGCGTGTCGCGTGTTCTGAGCGCACCTCTGCAGCGACGGATGTCCTGCAGATGGATTGCCCGGCAACAAGCCCGGCGTGGCGAGGTCTCAGGTTCGCTCGACCAGGGAACGAACCGGCGTACGCCGAATCTCACCCACAGCACGCCCCAGCGACCCCGTCGAGGCAACCCGTCAATCTTAGACACAACCGTCGGGCGCTGCCAAATTGAGGCCCCCGCGCTCGGGCGCGTCTGCGGCCAACATTGCCTGACCGGGGAAAAGGCTGAGAGACTGCCGAGTGAATCAAGTCGCTCCATTGAGAGGATAACCCCATGAAGGTGCTCATCACCGGCGGCGCGGGCTATATCGGTGCCACCATCGGCTCGGCGTGCGTCGAGGCGGGCCATGAGGTGGTCGTCCTGGACGACCTGTCGACGGGCCGGCGCGAGTTCACCGAGGGGCGTGAGTTCGTCGAGGGCGATGCGGGCGATCCCACGATCCTCGATCAGGTGCTGGGCGGTGGGAGCATCGACGCGGTCATCCACTGTGCGGCGTCGATCATCGTGCCGGAGTCGGTCGCGGACCCGCTCGGCTACTACCGCAACAACGTCGCGAAGAGCATCGAGCTCGCCGATGCGCTGGTCCGCCACGGCGTGCACCGGGTCGTGTTCTCCTCCTCCGCCTCGATCTATGCCCCGATCGCGGCCGAGGGCACGAGCGCGGAACAGTTCGTAGTCACCGAGGACGCGCCGCTCGGCCCCGGCAGCCCCTATGCGCGGACGAAGGCCATGATGGAGTGGGTGCTCGCCGATGTCGCCGCGACCGGCGCCGTCTCCGTGCTCCCCCTGCGCTATTTCAATCCGCTGGGCGCCGATCCGCAGCTGCGCACGGGCCAGCAGATCGCCGACCAGACCCACGTGCTCGGCCGGATCATGAACGCCGATCTCAACGGCGAGCCGTTCACGATCACCGGCTGCGACTGGCCGACACCGGACGGCTCGGGCCTGCGGGACTACATCCACGTCTGGGACCTGGCGCTCGCCCATGTGGCCGCGCTGGAGAACATCGACCAGGTGTGCGCCGAGCAGCGCTATGTCCCGATCAACATCGGCACCGGCAAGCCCTCCACGGTCCGCGACCTGGTCCGCGCCTATGAGGAGGTCACCGGCCGCACCGTCGACGTCCGCGAGGGCCCGCCGCGCCCCGGCGACGTCGCCGGCGTCTATGCCTCGGCCGACAATGCCGAGCGGCTCATCGGCTGGCGCGCCCAGCACACCCTCGCCGAGGGCATCCGCGACGCGCTCGCCTGGCAGGAGGTACGCCCGCAGCGGCTGGGCTACTGATCCGCGCTGCGCGCTGCTCGGCGGCCGGGTGGATCAGCGCAGCAACGGGTTGTATCTCAGGCAGTTCGGCCGGCACTCGCACTCGGTGGCGATCCGGGTGTCGGCAGCGATGTGGCCGGCTGCCCGCAGCCGGAACAACTCGGGGACGACCCGGTCGCGCAGCAGCCACGGGTCGATCGTGTTGAGATAGATCTTCGTCCCGCCCTCGAAGCCCGCGAGCGTCGAGACCCGCCACTTCAGCAGCACCCGCCACGGCATCGGCATGTCCACATCGGGCGGCCGGTGATGCCACTCCTCGTTGCAGGGGACGTCTGGACCCGTCGCGGCATGGCAGGCGTGGATCAGATCCGACATCGCCCGCAGCTCGGCCGTCGAGTGCAGCCAGGGCTCCGGGGCGGCCGACTTGGAATAGATCTCGAGCGTCGGATAACGGTGACCGAAGCCAGCGAAGGCGACCGCATGCTCGTTCTCGGCGACGAGGAGGTTCTGATAAGCCGCATAGTTCACCGCGGCCTCGTTGAAGAGGTTGAGGTTCGCCCGCAGCCGCGACAACTCCAGCTCGGTCTGCACACCCCGCTCATCGATCGCCACCAATTGCTTGTGGAGGTGATCGAACGACGCCCCGGCGGGTTTGAGCCAGTTCTGGAACACCGCCACATACCGGGCGTACCTGTTCGCCGCATAGAGCGAGCGCATCGATTCCACGGTGAACGCGAGATAGCGGTGGTGCTCCTCGGCGCTCAGCGTGCCCGACGACGCGAGCTGGTCGTCGTGGGTGGCACCCTCGACGAAGTGCCGCCGGGCGACGATCACGTCGTGGGTGCTGCCGAAGAAGCCGGTCGCCCGCTCCAGGCGGTCCGTGGTCGACAGCGCCTCCCACTCCGCCTCGGTCATCCCGCCCGCGGTCAGCCGCTGCTTGACCACCCGCAGCACGTGATCGAGACCCGCCTCGCTGGACAGATAGGCGGCCCGCCGCCGCCGGACATCATCAGGCATCACATAGCCATAGTTCGCATGCCAGTAGTCGAACGACAGGATCTCGAACAGATTCGGGATGCGGCGGAACTCGGCCGTGGTGGCGAAGAGTTCCTCGGCGGGGATGCTCTCGAGCGCACGCCACCGGTCACCGTCGCGGACGATCCGCGCCTTCTCCGGCGTGGTCTCCAGATAGCGGTCGGGGCAGAACGCGCAGAACCCGGTGAGATCCCCGGAACCCAGGAGCTTGCGCTCGGGGCGCACCAGGCCGAGGGGCCGGTCGGCGCGACCCGGCACCGTCCACACATCGGAGCCGGTGAACGGATTGATCTGCTTCACCGTCCCGTCGGCCAGGCGCGTCAGATAACCGGCTTCGGGCAACTGCGTCAACCACACGGCCCCATCCTCGCACCAGGAGCTGACAGGCTTGTGCCATGACGAATCTGGTTCCGGTCGAGATGCCCTCCCCCGACACCATGGCGGGCCCGTGGTCGGTCGCCGCCGCCCTCAACATCCTCCAGGGCTGGGGTGATGACGACTGCAACGCCCACGACGGGGACTTCTGGTTCCACGACGGCGGGGGCAATTGGTGCAAGCTGTTCCGCTTCGCCGATGGCCGGGCGGTGCTGATGGGCCACGACCACGAATACTCCGAAACCTACTTCGCCGAGGCCGCCGAATATTTCGAGGAGCCCGCCACCGATCTCCTCGCGGGTGCGCCGGCCTGGTGGGCCCAGGTCGCCCAGGACCAGGCCCTGCGCGGGGACATGCCGTGGGTGGGGTTCATCTATGGCTGGGACGGCACGGGCTGGTCGCGCGCACCTTATGCGGCGGACGACGGGCTGACGTCCCTCAACCCACCGCTCGTGCGCGACCGCGTGCTGGACCAGTTGGACGACGAGTTCCCCGACGCGGGCGAGGCCGAGTGCCGGGCCCTGATCGATGCCGCGCCGAATCTCACCCGCGCCCACCTCGAGGCCCTCGGCACGTTGTCGGAGCTGTTCGACCAGGCCGTCGCGACCGCCCGCGCGTTCGCCGGCCCGGGGCGCCGCTGAACCGGACGCGGTCGCCGCTCACCCCATCCCGCGCCTCGGCATAGGGTGGGAGGGTGAGCGCACCCACCTCGACCTATCGACTCCAGATCCGGCCGTCCCTCACCCTGACCGACGCCGCTGACCTCACCGACTATCTGGTTGAGCTCGGGGTCGGCGCCGTCTATCTCTCCCCCGTGCTGACCGCCACGACCGGGTCCGACCATGGTTATGACACCGTGGACCCCACGACGATCGATCCCGCCCGCGGCGGCGAGGAGGGCTGGCGCGCACTTGTCGACGCCGCCCACGCGAGGGGTCTCAAGGTCGTTCTCGACATCGTTCCCAACCACCTCGGCGTCTCCGAGCCGGCCGAGAACCCCGCCTGGTGGAGCGTGCTCGCCGAAGGCCGCGACTCGGCGTACGCCCCCTGGTTCGACATCAACTGGGACCGCGCACCCCTGCTGCTGCCGGTGCTCGGCGATGACGGCCTGGCCGCGCTCACGATCGACACGGTCACCCACGACGACGGCACGACGAGCCACGAGCTGCGCTATCACGAGCACCGGTTCCCGGTGGCGGCCGGAACCTTCACCGAGGGGGACTCCGCCGCCGACGTCCACGCCCGGCAGCACTATCGCCTCGCGCACTGGGAGAGCGGCAACACCGAGCTCAACTATCGGCGCTTCTTCGCGGTGACGACCCTCGCGGGCGTACGCCAGGAGGATCCCGCGGTGCGCGAGCAGACCCACGTGCGGATCCTGAAGATGATCGCCGACGGCGACGTCGATGCGCTGCGGGTGGACCATCCGGACGGGCTGGTGGACCCGAAGGGCTACTTCACCTGGCTCGCCGAGCAGGCGCCCGGCGCGTGGCTCATCGCGGAGAAGATCCTCGAGCACGGGGAGGAGCTCCCGGCGGACTGGCCGATCGCCGGCACCTCGGGCTATGACGCGATGACCGAGGTCAACCAGGTCTTCGTCGATCCCGCCGGCGAGGAGACGTTCACCCGCTTCCAGGCCGAGGTCGTGGGCGACCCGCTGGACCTCGCCGAGCACATCCTCCTCGGCAAGGCCCAGGCGGGCACGATCCTGCTGCCGAGCGAGCTGGACCGGCTGGTGAGGCTGGTGCCGCAGCTCCCCTCCACCGAGGTCCGCGCCGCCCTGGTCGCGATCACTGCGCACTTCGAGGTCTATCGCTCCTATGTGCCCGACGGCGTCGGCTATCTGATCGCCGCAGCGCAGGCGGCCGCCGCTGCCCGGCCCGAGCTCGCGACGACCGTCGAGGCTCTCGTGCCGCTGCTGGCCGACCCGGAGCTGGAGCTCGCCCGGCGCTTCCAGCAATACTCCGGCGCGGTCATGGCCAAGGGCGTCGAGGACACGGCCTACTATCGCGCCAACCGCTTCATCGCCCTCAACGAGGTCGGCGGTCACCCCGCGAGCTTCGGGATGCGGCTCCAGGACTTCCACGAGGCCATGGCCCGCCGGCAGGAGCGGCTGCCCGAGTCCATGACTGCCCTGTCGACCCACGACACCAAGCGCGGGGAGGACGTCCGGGCCCGGCTCGCGGTGCTGGCCGAGCTCCGCGAGCTGGCCACCCCGTGGCTCGAGTCCTTCATCGACCGTTCCGGCATCCCGAACCGTTCGTTTGCGAACCTGCTCGGCCAGACCCTGCTCGGTGCGGGCCCGATCGCTCCCGAGCGCCTCCATGCGTACGCCGAGAAGGCCATGCGCGAGGCCGCCGACGGAACCACCTGGACCCATCCCGACGAGGTCTTCGAGCAGTCGGTGCACGCCGCGGTCGATCTCGCCTGCGACGACGAGAACCTCCGCGACGGGCTCGAGCGGCTGTGGACGCAGATCGAGCAGCCGGGCTGGTCGAACGCACTCGGCGCGAAGCTCGTCCAGCTCACGATGCCGGGCATCCCGGACGTCTATCAGGGCACGGAGCTGTGGGAGGACTCGCTGGTCGACCCGGACAATCGCCGGCCGGTGGATTTCGGCGTACGCCGGAGTCTGCTGGGGCTGAGCGAGGCGCCCTGGGTCGACGAGACGGGGGCCGCCAAGTTCTGGGTGGTCCGCCAGGCCCTGCGGCTGCGGCGGGAGCGGCCCGAGCTGTTCCGGGCGTACGCCCCGGTCTCCGCGACCGGGACCGCCGGGCATCACCTGCTCGCCTTCGACCGCGGCGGGGCGATCACGGCGGTGACCCGACTGCCCTACACGCTGTCGACCGACCACGCCGGCTGGGGTGACACCCAGCTCCCCCTCGCCGGTCTCTGGCGCGATGTGCTCACCGGCGTCGAGCATCACGGGCCCGCCCGCCCGGCGGAACTATTCGGTCACTACCCCGTGGCTCTCCTGATTCGCGACTGACAGCGTGCGGGCAAACACGGGTACGCTGACGCAATGAGCCAGTCGAAGAACGGCGGGAAGAACGGCAACGGCAAGAACGGCAAGCCGAAGCGGATGAACAAGAACCTCTATGAGGCCGAGTTGTTCCGGCTGCAGGGCGAGCTGGTCAAACTGCAGGAGTGGGTCAAGGCCACCGGGCAGCGTGTGGTCGTGATCTTCGAGGGCCGCGACGCCGCCGGCAAGGGTGGCGCGATCAAGCGGGTCACGGAATATCTCAATCCGCGCATCGCGTCCATCGTGGCACTCCCGACGCCGACCGAGCGGCAGAAGACGCAGTGGTATTTCCAGCGCTACGTCGAGAATCTGCCCGCAGCCGGGGAGATCGTGCTGTTCGACCGCTCGTGGTATAACCGGGCGGGCGTCGAGCGGGTGATGGGCTATTGCACGGCCGAGGAATACCGCCGCTTCCTGCACCAGTGCCCGATCTTCGAGCGGCTGCTCGTGGAGGACGGAATCATCCTGCGCAAATACTGGTTCTCGGTCTCCGATCACGAGCAGGAGAGCCGCTTCCGGTCCCGGATGACCGACCCCATGCGGCGCTGGAAACTCTCGCCCACCGATCTGGAGTCCCTCACCCGCTGGGAGGCCTACTCCCGGGCGAAGGACGAGATGATGGTCCACACCGACATCCCCGAAGCGCGCTGGAACGTCGTGGAGTCGGAGGACAAGCGCCGGGCGCGGGTGAACATGATCTCCCACCTGCTGGACTCCATCTCCTGGGAGGAGATGCCGACGCCCGAGCTGATGCTGCCGGACCGGCCGCCGTCCACGGGCTATCAGCGGATGGAGAAAGAACTGCAACACGAGGTGCCCGACCATGCCGCGATGGTGGAGGCCGGAGAGGCGGGGGTCGGCATGGACGGGGTCGGCCCCGACAAAGTCACCGTCCACCGCACCTCGGCGCGCGAATCGCACTGAGCCACCGCCGGGCCGGCCCCGGGGGTGTGCCGGACCCCGCTGGGATCTGGCTCAGCGACCCAGCAACCGATCGGCTCCCCGCTGGACCTCCTCGACCTGGGCGCGCAGCTCGGCGGGATCGTGGCGCACCAGAGAATCCTGCGTGCGCCGGCTCAACTGCTGCAGCGTGTCGATCGCCTCGGAGGAGGCTGCGATCTCGTCGGCGATCCGCGGTGACAGCTCCTGGACCCGGCCGGGCAACTCACGCCCCGCCAGCCCGGCGTACCAACTGCCCATCAGGTCCCGCGGAATCTGGGTCACTCCCGCGGCCTCGTCGATGAGCGCGGTGGCGCGATCCGCCAGAGCCGCGTGGCTCTCGGTCTGGCGGCCCAACTCGTCAATGCCGTCCGCCAGTGCGCTGCACAGCAGTCCGATCGACGGCAAGGCCTGATCGGAGCCCCGCGTGCCGTCGATGAGCTCGACTACGAAGCGCCCGGTCATCTCAGTGTGCAGGCGGGCGAGGGCAATGCGGAGCCTGGTGGCCATCGCACTGTTGCGCAGTTCGTCGAGCACGGGATCAAGCCGCTGGAGGACCGGCGACACCTCGGTCTCCATCGCCGACCACAACCGCAGGGGCATCATCAGCGGCGCCCAGGAAACGTCGAGGTGCACTTCCTGGATCGCGTTCGCGGTCTCGGCCGAAGCGGTGACCTTCTGACCGAGGAACTCCGCGGCTCCGGTCAGCTCGTGCGCGAACCCGGCGAGCTGGTCGAGATCGTTGAGCCACTCCTCCAACCGGTCGAACAGTGCGCGGGCGGCGGTGAGCATGCGGCTGAGCACGCCGTCGGCCCCGGGGCG
>JAUNRO010000022.1:12206-15997 GCA_030544185.1 Propionibacteriaceae bacterium
GGGCGGTCGGGAATCCCCTCGCTCAGCTCGTGCCGGGCGATGATCTCGGCCGGCAGCGCTTCCATGAGAAAATCGTCATAGGTGCCAACACCCGCATCCGCCAGGGCTCCCGCCAGATGCTGGGCCCCCTCCAGCGCGCGCGCCGGCGCCGGCACCCCCTGCTCGCCCAGGCTGCGCTCCAAGGTGAGCGCACTGGCATAGAGCGAATCGGCAACCGCCATGATGTCGGTCCGGCAGGGCCTCGTCCGCACCGACAGATAGCCGTCTCCGAGCGGCGTGATGGTCGCAAACACGTCGTAACGGCTCCCGTCCGCCGCGAGATTGTGCACATAGGCCCCGAACGGACGCCCGGCATCGAGCGTGTCCCACATCACCCGGAACGCCCCTCCTGGCATCTCGGGGTGCCTGATGATGTTGTGCGGCGCCCCGACGAGTTGCTCCCGCGCATAGCGCGACAGGCGCACGAAGACGGCGTTCGCCTGCTCGATCACTCCTCGGCCGTCCGTCGTCGAGAAGAACATCTCATCGACGCCCACTTCGTGCTGGGCTCCCGTTGGCTTGGTCATCTGCGTGCCCCCCTTGGCATTGCTTAGAGGGAGCCTAACGTTTCACCTGGCTCTCGACGCGGCCACCGGCCCGGGCCAAACCCTGGCCGTGGGCAGGGCTAGTGATTCAGCGCCCGGCCAGGCGTACGCCCCGAACGCCAGAACCCGCCCACCGTCCGCAGGCGATGGGCGGGCCCTCAAGCATCCGACGGCGACCTGATCGGCTGGTCAGGCGGCTGCCGCCAGGTCCTTCTTCGGGTGCACCTTGCCGGACTTGCCGGCGCTGCGCTTGCCGTTGATGGCCGAGGTGTCCTGAGCGAGTGTGATCGCCGCGTGGGCGATCGCGTCACTCATGATGTCGATCGCCTCCCGGTTGACGTTGTCGATCGTGTCCCGCGCGGTGTGATAGTTCGGGTCATAGGTGATGCCTGCGGTCCCGCCGAACATCGCCACTTCCTCGGGGGTCTTCACACCGTCGGCGCCGGTGAACAGGCCGGAGGACGGGACGCCGTTCTCGATGAACGCCGCATAGTCGGAGCGCCCGGAGAACTCGGTGTCGACCCAGGGCTGGCCCAACTTGTCGAAGTATTGGGTGAACACGGCCTCGGTCTGCGCAGAGCCGGGCGGCACGGTGACGGGCGCCGGATAGGTCGACTCGTTCGCGTCATAGACCCCGATGATGTAGTTCGGCGACCCCACCATGTCGAAGTTCAGATAGGTCGCGATCTTGCGCAACTGCGCCGGGTTGTTCTCGACGAGGTCGTTCACATAGTAGTTCGAGCCGAGCAGCCCGAGCTCCTCCGCACCCCACCAGGCGAAGCGGACCTTGTTGTTGACCTTGTTGACGCGGGCCAGCTGCACCGCGACCTCGAGGATCGCCGCCGAGCCCGATGCGTTGTCATTGATGCCCGGGCCCTCCTCGGCCCCGTCGAGGTGTGCGCCGAGCATGACCACGTTGTCGGCGCGGCCGGTCTTCGTCTCCGCAAAGATGTTGAAGGTCGTCCGGGTCTGCGGCGCAGGCGTCATCACGCGCGCCGTGGCCTCGACGGTCAGGGTCACACCGTCCTCGAAGGACGCGCCCACGACGGGGATCGTCACGCCGGCATTGTCGCCGAGCGTGCCCGCCACGACGCCCATCCGGTCGGGTGCAGCGCCGTCGTTGAACACGATGACCGCGCTCGCGCCGGCCGCCTGGGCATTCTGGGCCTTGTCGGAGACCGGGCAGGTGCCGCGCTGGATCAGCGCAATATCGCCCGCCGGGAAGCCCGCGAAGTCAGCCGCCTCGCACCCGGAGGTGCTCGACCGGTCGCCTTCAATGTTGATGTCCACGGCCGTCACCGAGGCCGTGACATCGCCGCTGCCGGACCCCGTGAACGTGAAGGTCTCCAGCGTCGCGGGGTTCGGCGACACCCGCTCGAGCGTGGCGGGACCGACATAGGTGAAATCGAAGTATTGCCGGGTGGGGGTGTAACCGGCCGCGCGCAGCGTCCGCTCCACATATTCGGCCGAGGCCGCATAGCCCGACGTGCCCGCCGCACGGTTGCCACCGTTGGCATAGGCGATGTCCTCGAACGCCTGCAGATGGGTGAAGACCGCGTCGGTGGAGACCGCCTGCTGCATCTTCCGCGAGTTGTTCGGGTTCGGCGCAGCGACCGCATGGCCGGCGGTCAGGGTGGTCAGCACGAGGCCGGCCGCTGCACTTGCGGCGACCGCGGCGAGGGATTTCGAACGCATACCAGTCCTCCTTGACTGATAGTGGCGCGGGCAGACGAGGGTGCGCCCGTGTCGGGGTGTCGAGGAGCGGGGACCGCTCATCTGGCACAGGACCCTAAGCCGTGTGGCGCCGGTTTGACCAGACCTCAAAGCTGATTCCCGGTTGCCTCTCAGCCAGCCAGCAACCCCGAACGCGACCGATCCGGCGGTCGTCAGCGGCTCCCCTCGGGTTCGCCCTCGACGAGCCCCTCGAGCGCCGCCACGGACCGGTCATCGCGGCCCAGCACGCTCGCCACGAAGTCCGCATCGCACCACCGGGCGAGCTCGGCCAACCCCGTCGCGTCCCGCAGGATCGCGTCCGCGGTGTCGCCGTCGAACACGTGGGGCCCGGCCGGACGGCGCCAGTGCACCGCGACGACCTGACCGTCGCCGGCCAGCCGCTCGGTGAGGCGGCGGCAGAAGGTCCGGGCCTGCTCGAGCTCGAGATAGTAGAGCACCTCGCTCACCACGATCAGATCGAAACCGGTGTCCGGCCACGGCGTGCGAGCGTCCCACTGGCGGACGCGCACGCCTGCGCGCCCGGCCAGCCGTTCAGTCGCCCGCTCCACCGCCGCCGGCACGAGGTCGCAGGCGAGCAGCCGGTCGCAGCGCTCCGCCAGCCGCTCGGTCAGCACCCCGATCGAGCAGCCGGGCTCGAAGGCGTACCGGTAGCGCGGCCGCGGCAGCGCGGCCAGCGTGAGCGCATACTTGCGCTGCTCATACCAGCGCTGGTCATAGCCCCAGGGGTCCGCCGACCCGGCGTACTGCTCGTGCAGCCAGCGCTCACCCACCGAACACCAGCTCCCGCGGGCCCACCAGGCGCTCGAAGGCGAACGGCGGCACGACCGGCGCATCGGCCGGGTGGGCGGACAGGGGTGCGACCTGGGTGCGGAAGCACTGGGCCGCGCGGCGCTTGCAGTGGCGCTCGGTGGGGGTGAGGTGGTGGAAGTAGGCCGAATGCCAGCCCACCGCGTCCGCGTCCGGGTGCGCCCAGTGCCACATCCAGATCGGGTATTCCCACAGCTCCACCTCGGGCTCCTCGGCGCAGACCCGAGCAGCGGCACGACCGGCCGCCTCGTGATCGGGGTGCCGGTCGTGGCGCCAGGGAGCCAGCAGCCGATCGCCGGGGCGGACGAGCTCGCACAGCCGGGCGACGAGGTCGTCCTCGTGCTCCGCCACCCGGGAATCGGGCAGGCCCAGGCGCACCGGCGCCGCCAGGCCCAGCCGGGCGTACGCCGCCGCCGCCTCAGCGACCCGGAGCCGGCCGAGCTCGGCCGGGGTGAGCGTGGGCGAATCCGGATAGGCGGCGGTGCCGTCGGTGACCTGCACCCCGGCCACCTCGCTGCCCTGGGCCACGAGGCGCAGCAACAATCCGCCGATGCCGAGCACGTCGTCATCGGGGTGGGCGGCGACGACCACGACCCGGCGCCAGCCGTCGAGGTTCAGCTCCGGCAGCTCGGGCTGCCAGGCCCGCCACACCGACGGCGGGGTGCC
>JAUNRO010000023.1 GCA_030544185.1 Propionibacteriaceae bacterium
GAACAATCGGCCCACCGCCACGGTCTGACCGTCCTCAACCTCACCGCCGAAGAGGCCACGAACTATCCATTGGCGCTGAGCGCTTACAGCGGAGACGAGGTCCGGCTGCTGCTCGGTTATGAGCCGGACCTGTTCGACCAGGACACCGCCGACCGACTGCTGCGCGACCTCAGCGGCACCCTCGCCGGCCTGGTCGGTGATCCGGAGCGTCCGCTCGCCGCGGTGCGGGCAGCGGACACCTCGGCGACCGACGCGTTCGTCGATGGCGGGCCGCTGGCGGTGCCGGAGCAGACCGTGCACGATCTCTTCGCGGCGCAGGTGGCGCAGCGACCCGACGCCACCGCCCTGACCACCGACGACCAACACTGGACCTACACCCAACTCGACGAATGTGCCCAGCGGATCGCCAAGCAGCTGCGCGGGATGGGCGTCACCCACGAATCGCGCGTCTTCCTCGCGATGCCCCGTTCTGCGGGCCTGGTCGCGGCCATGCTGGGCGTACTCATGGCGGGTGCGACTTATGTCCCGCTGCACGACTCCGTGCCCCCCGAACGCGTCGCTGCGCTGGCACGCGATCATGGGGTGGCGTACCTCGTCGCGGACCCCGGGAGCCGGGACCGACTCGCGGCTGTGTCCGCGCTGGCTGTCCTGATCTGCGGGCCGGATGGGCGGGTCCTGCCCTCCGATCCGGGACGTGCACCTGCTGCTGCGGGGCGGTCGACCAAAGCCGCGCCGGCGTCGGCGGCGTACATCATGTTCACCTCAGGCTCGACCGGCACACCGAAGGGCGTGGTGGTCACCCACCGCAACATTGTGGCGCTCACCCGGGACGAACGGTGGGCGGACTCCCACGACCGGGTGCTGTTCCACTCGCCCCATGCGTTCGACGCGGCTACCTATGAGATCTGGACACCGCTGCTCAACGGCGGGACGGTCGTGGTGGCGTCGGCGCAGGGCATCACGCCGGCCACCCTGCGCCGGAGCGTCGACAGCGGCGGTGTCACGGCGGTCTTCCTGACCACCGCCCTGTTCAATCTGCTGGCCCAGGAGGATCCCGCGTGCTTCGCCGGGCTGCGCCAGGTCTGGACCGGCGGCGAGGCAGCTGATCCGGAGTCGTTCGTGCGGGTCCACCTGCCCGGTCACGACGCTCGTCCATGTCTACGGACCCACCGAGGTCACGACGTTCGCGACCTGCACCCCGATCGCCGAGGCCGACGCCCGCGCCGGAGTCTGCCCCATCGGCCGACCGATGAACGGCACCGGAACACACATTCTCGACCGAGCCCTCCGGCCGGTGCCCACCGGTGCCGTCGGTGAGCTTTATCTCGCGGGTGACGGAGCAGCCCGCGGCTACGACGGCCGGGCCGGGCTGACGGCAGAACGCTTTGTCGCGAACCCGTTCGGCGATGGCGACCGGCTCTATCGCACGGGCGACCTGGTGCGCTGGCGGCCCGATGGGCTGATCCAGTTCGTCGGACGCGCCGACGGACAGGTCAAGATCCGTGGCTTCCGGATCGAACCGGGCGAGATCGAGGCAGCCCTGGCCGCGTGCCCGGGCGTCGCCCAGGCCGCCGTCGCCGTGCTGGAAACCCCCTCCGGCTCGCGCGTGCTGGCGGGCTATCTGACCGAATCGGCTTCGGGGTCGGTAAGCCTCCCGAGCGTCGCGGAGGGCCTACGGGACACGCTGCCCGCCTACATGGTGCCGTCCTCGCTCCAGGTGCTGGACGCCCTTCCTCTCAACGACAACGGGAAGGTGGATCGGCGCAGGCTGCCGCAGCCCGACTGGGAGGCGATCCTGGCCGACCACTATCGGGCGCCAGAGACGCCGACCGAGGAACTCGTCGCCGAGATCTGGTCCCGGGTCCTCAACCTGCCGAGGGTCGGCCGCGACGACAACTTCTTCGAAGTCGGCGGTGACTCGGTCAAGAGCGTCCAGATCGTCGGCGAGGTGCGCGAGGCCCTCGACCTGAGCGTGCCGACCAGGGCCTTGTTCGACAACCAGACCCTGCACGCGTACGCCAGGGCGATCGAGGACGAGCTCCTGGAGCAAGCCCTGAGCTGACCCATCAGCCGCAGCTGAGCGACCGACCCCACGCCACACCACTGCTGGAGATGAGATGAGCACCACCGACGTTCAGACAACCGACCGGGCGAGCGTCCGCGATGAGATCCTGCGCCGAATGCGCAACCGCGACCGGCGACTTGGCGACGTGCCCATCGTGGACCGTCACGAGCCGTTGCCGCTGTCGTTCGCGCAGCAGCGCCTCTGGGTCCTGGACCGGATCGATCCGGGGCGCACCGACTATCACTCCGCCTTTGCCCTCGACCTGACCGGCGATCTCGATGTGGACGCCCTCCGCCGCGCCTGGTGCGCACTGGTGCACCGCCATGAATCCTTGCGGACCCGGTTCGCCGAGGTCGACGGGGAGGGTCGCCAGCTCATCGATCCGCCCTCGGGACCCGAGATCACGATCATCGAGACCGACGTCGATCGGGTATCCGAGCTCGCCGACCACTACTTCGCCCTCCCGTTCGACCTGACGAGCGGGCCCCTGCTGCGCGTCCGGCTGTTCCGCGTCGGCCCACGACGCCACATCCTCGTGGCCGTCCTGCACCACATCATCACCGATGGCTGGTCGATGGGGGTCCTGCAGAAGGAACTCGACAGCCTGTACGCCAGGGCGGGGGAGGCGCCGCAACTCGACGGCCAGGCTCTCGCCGCCACGCTGGACCCGCTTCCGTTCCAGTACGCCGACTATGCGCAGTGGCAGCGCGGGCGCCTGACCGGCGAGCGCTACCAGGCCTCGCTCGCGCACTGGAAGCGGCGGCTGGACGGCGCGCAGCCGCTGGAGTTCCCCACCGATCGGCCACGGCCGCAGGCACGGACAACTCGGGGCGACGGGTTCTCGTTCGACGTCCCGGCCGCCGTCGCCGAGCGACTCGCCCAAGTGGGCCGCGACCACAACGCCAACCTCTATCAGGTCCTCATGACCGCCGCCCGGATCGCCCTGGCGCGGTGGACCCGCCACGACGACGTCGTCGTGGGCACGGTGACGGCCGGGCGGGAGGACGCCCGTTTCCATGCGATCACCGGGTTCTTCGTCAACACGCTCGCCCTGCGCGGAACCGTCGACGAAACACTGTCCTTCGCCCAGAACCTCGCGATCACGCGGGCGGACGTGCTCACCGACTTCGACCACGCGGACGTGCCGTTCGATGCGGTCGTCGACGCCGTGTTGAGCGATCGCGACCCGGCGGTCCCGCCGGTGGTCCAGGCCGCGCTGATCCTGCAGAACGCGGCATCGGCGACCGGGAACCTCGGTGACCTGACGGCGACGCCGTTCGCGATCCATCGCGACCAGTCGGTCTTCGATCTCACACTCGAGTTCCAGGAGCGGGCCGACGGTCTGGCCGGACACGTCGAGTTCAGCTCGGACATCTTCGACCGGGAGACGATCGATTTGTTCGTCACCGGCCTGATCGAGGTGCTGGCGCATGCGGACGACCCCCGGCCGCTCCGCGCGCTGACACTTGCTGGCCCCGATGCAGCGGTCCTGAGCGGCCCGCCGGGTCCCCGTCCGCGATCGGTGCTCGATCTGCTGACCGATCAGGTGCTGACGCGACCGGATGAGCCCGCCGTGGTCGGTGCCGGCGAATCGGTGACGTTCGCCGAGATGGACCAGCGCGCCGCCGCCATTGCTGGCCAGCTTGCGGAGCAGGGCGTACGCCGCGGGGACCGGGTTGGCGTGTGCGTCGGTCGGGGCCCGGAACTGGCGGAATTGCTGCTCGGGGTGGTGTACGCCGGGGCAGTCTACGTGCCGCTCGATCCGGATTACCCGGTGGAGCGCCTGGCGTACATGGTCGAGGACGCGGCCATGATCGGTGTCCTGGTCGCTCCCGAGTTCCGGACGCGGATGCCGGCCGGGGTGCGCACCCTGTCCGTCGACCGCGGCGCCCGGAGCACGCCGCTGCGTGCGGACCTGACCGTTGCCGGCGGCTGCTACATGATCTACACCTCGGGCTCCACGGGGCGACCCAAGGGCGTCCTCGTGCCGCACCGGGGGCTCGCCGCGATGACGCAATCCCTGGGCGAGGCGATCGGCATCGCCCCGGGGTCGAGGTTCCTCCAGTTCGCGTCGCCGAGTTTCGATGTGTCCATCGCGGAGATGATGGTCGCGTGGCTGAACGGCGCCGCCTGTGTGATGGTGCCGCGGGCCGAGGCGACGGCGGACGCGCTCGAAGCCACGCTGCGGAATCACTCGGTCACCCACGTCATCATGCCGCCGGCGCTGCTGCAGGCGCTCGATCCCGCACAGCTCGGACCGGTCGAGCACCTGCTCCTGGCCGGCGAGGCGTGGTCTGGTGCCCTGGCCGAGCGCTTCGGCGCCGATCGCTGCGTGCACAACGGATACGGCCCCACCGAGACCACCGCCTGCGCCACCGCCAGCCCGGCGCTGACGGACCCGGGCACGCCCCCGCTCGGTCCGCCGCTGGCCGGCACCCGCCTCCACGTGCTCGATCGCTGGCTCCGTCCCGTGCGCGAGGGGGTTCCCGGTGAGCTCTACATCAGCGGTGACGGGGTGACCGACGGCTACTGGGCCCAGCCCGGGTTGACCGCCGCTCGGTTCGTCGCCGACCCGTCCGGTCCGGTCGGCCGCCGGATGTATCGCTCGGGCGATGTCGTGCGGCGTCGGCCCGACGGGCAGTTGGAGTTCCTCGGCCGCGCCGACGAACAGGTGAAGATCCGGGGCCACCGCATCGAGCTCGGTGAGGTCGAGGCGGTCATCTCTGATCTGCCCGGAATCGACCAGGCTGTCCTGAGTGTCGACCGGACCGGCGCTGAGCGCCGGCTGGTCGCCTACGTCGTTCCCGCGCCCAACCACCCCCAGGCGCCGGCGAGCCTCGCCGGTGCAGCGGCCGAGGTGCTTCCGGCCTATATGGTTCCGGCCGCCTTCGTGACGGTCGACGGGATCCCCTTGACCGTCAACGGCAAGACCGACCGCCGAGCCCTGCCCAGGGTCGATTGGGCCGGTCAATCGGGAACAGAACACGTGGCGCCCGAGTCCGCCACCGAGCTCGCGCTGGCGGAGGTCTGGCGGGAGCTGCTCAAGCTCGATCGGGTCGGGAAACACGACAACTTCTTCCGCGTCGGTGGTGACTCGGTGAGTGCGGTCCGGCTGGTGGCGCGCGCGGCCCAGACCTTCGGGGTCAGGCTGGCGGTGCGGGCCGTCTTCGACCACCCGACCGTGGCGGGGTTGGCGCAACTCCTCGACGCCGGCGCCGCCGAGGTCGGCGTTGATCCCGGCCCGGTCCCGGTGCCCCGCGACCAGGACCTGCCGCTGTCGGCCGGTCAGCGGCGGCTGTGGTTTCTTGATCGCTACGAGCCTGGCAGCGCGGAATACAACTCGGGCGGCGCCCTGCGGATCGCGGGCCTGGACGTGGCGGTCCTCTCGGTTGCACTCGCTGCGCTCGTCCACCGGCACGAGGCACTGCGCACCACGTTCACCGAGGTCGACGGCCGTCCGGTGCAGGTCATCGGTGACCCCGCGCAGGCGCCGACCGTCGAGCTGACCGATCTGTCCGATGTCCCGGGCGCCCAGCGCGAGGCGTTCGTCGACGATGTCCTGAGCGACTTCATCCACCGGCCGTTCGATCTGTCGAGCGGGCCCCTGTTCCGGGCACTCGTGATCAAGACCGGACCCCGGGACCACGTCCTCGCGCTCGGCATCCACCACATCGTGGTCGATGCCTGGTCGCTGTCCATCCTGACCCGGGAGCTGGGTGCGCTCTACGACGCGGCACGGACCTCGCCCGCCGATGCCCGGGATCCCCGCACCCTGGCGCAACTGGCTGGTCTGCCGGATTCCCGACTGCAGTACGCCGACTTCGCAGCCTGGCAGGACGGATACCTCGAGTCCGACGCGTTCGACGAAGGCCTTGACTACTGGCGGACGCTGCTGGCGGATGCGGAGCCGCTGGATCTGCCGACGGATCACCCGCGACCGCCGGTGCGTCGAGGGCAGGGCACGACGCGCTTCTTCGACGTTCCCCGACCCACGGCCGCAGCCGTCCGCGCCTTCCAGCACTCCAGCGGCGTCACCTTGTTCATGGTGTTGGCTGCCGCCGTCCGGGTCGTGCTGGCTCGCTGGGCCGGACAGCGCGACCTTGTGCTCGGCACCGTGATCTCCGGCCGGGATCGAGCTCAGCTCGACGATGTCGTCGGCTTCTTCGTCAACACCCTGGCGTTGCGGATGACGGTTGACGAGGCCCGCAGCGGCCGTGATCTCCTCGCGGCGACCCGGGAAGCGGTGCTCAGCGCGTTCCAGCACGGCGAAGTCCCCTTCGACACCGTGGTGGATGCGGTTGCGCCCCGGCGGGACCCGTCCCGGCCGACGCTGGTGCAGGCAGTGGTCGCCCTGCAGAACGCTCCGAGCGAAAGCTGGCAGATCGACGGCTTGACGGTGCAGGAGCAGGCGCTGACCCGCCGGGGCTCGCTGTTCGATCTCAGCGTCGACTTCTACGAGGACGACGACCGACTGTGGGCGAGCATCGAATACGACACCGACCTCTTCGAGCCCGCCACCATCGACCGGTTGTGGAGCCACCTGTGTGTCTTCCTGGACGCACTGGTGAGGTTCCCCGACCGTCCCATCAACCAGATCGACCACCTCACCAGCGGTGATCGGGACGAGCTCCTGGCCAGCAGTCGAACCACCCTGCACCGCTCAGTCTCAGCCGGGTCCGGCGAGGGCAGGTCGGGGGTGGCTGAGGGGCTGACGAGGCTGGCGCGCACCCATCCGGACGCTCCCGCCCTGACCGGTTCGGACCGAAGCCTGACCTTCGCCGAGCTGGAGGCCCGGGTCAACCGCGTGGCCCGGCATCTCGCCGGGCTCGGGATCGGGCCGGGCGATCGGGTCGTCACCATGGTGCCGCGCAGCGCCGACGCTGTGGTCGCTCTGTTCGGCGTCCTGCGGTCCGGCGCCGCATACATCCCGATCGATCCCGCAGCCCCCGCCGATCGAGCTCGAACGATCGCCGCCGGTGCCGGCGCCGTCCGGGTCCTCGCCACCGGCGAGACGGTCGACGCCGCGCGGAGCCTGCTGGGGGAGACCCTGCCGGTCACCGAGGTCGCCGAAGCTGCGCAGCGATCGAGCGCGGCCTTCACCGCTGCCGAGCGGGTCCGTCCGCTGCGCGGCGCCGACGAGGCGTACATCATGTTCACCTCGGGATCGACCGGTGCGCCGAAGGGGGTGGTCGTCACCCACGACAACCTCGAGGCGATGGTCGCGGCCTATCGGGAGGCAGTCCCGGAGGGCCCCGAGACCCGAGACCGCCGGATGAACGCGGCGCACCTTGCTGCCTGGACCTTCGACGCCTCCTGGGACCCGCTGGTGTGGCTGCTCAGCGGTCACCACCTGCACGTCGTCGATGAGTTCACCCGGACCGACGCAGAAGCGCTGTGCGGCTATGTCGCCGAGCACCGCATCGACTACCTCGACACCACGCCGTCCTATCTCAATCAGCTCGTCGCGGCCGGACTCCTCGACGAGGGCCGACGCCCGCTCACGGTGCTCACCGTGGGGGCGGAGGCACTGGACGATGGCTTGGCCGAACGGCTTGCCGCCGCGGGGCTCGAGGCGGTGTACAACTTCTACGGTCCGACGGAGAACACCGTCAACAGCACTGTCTGGCGCGTGCAGCCCGGGTGCCGGCCGCTGATCGGCCGACCAGTGCCGGGCACCCGGGTCTTGGTCCTGGACGAATGGCTCCGCCCGGTCCCGGTCGGGGTGCGTGGTGAGCTCTACCTCGCAGGTCAGGCGGTCGCGCGAGGCTATGAGGGATCCGCGGTGCTGACAGCCGAACGCTTCGTCGCGGATCCGGCGGGTTCCGGCGAGCGCCTCTATCGGACCGGGGACGTCGTGCGCTGGACCGCCGATCACGAGCTGGAGTTCCTCGGCCGCAACGATGGTCAGGTGAAGATCCGCGGCTACCGGATCGAGCTCGGTGAAGTGGAGGCCGTCATCGCGAGCCTGCCGAGGGTCGTCTCCGCAGCCGTCGTGGCGCGGGAGGACAGGCCCGGGATCAAACGGCTCGTGGCGTACGCCGCCGTCAAGGACGGCGACCTCGCCCCCGATGGAGCAGCCATCCGCGCCGCTGCTGCCCGGCGGCTGCCCGACTACATGGTCCCGACCGCCGTCGTAGTCCTCGCCGAGCTGCCGCTCAACGCAAACGGGAAGACCGATCGCAAGGCGCTGCCTGCGCCGACCGAGGACGCCCTGCTCACCGCCGGTTTTGTCGCGCCTACCGGCGCCGCCGAGGTTTTCCTCGCTGCGCTCTGGCGCGACCTGTTGGGCGTGCCGCGGGTCGGCGCCGAGGACAACTTCTTCGACCTCGGTGGTGACTCGATCCTCAGTATTCAGCTGGTCTCCAGGGTTCGGGCAGCCGGTCTGGAGCTGACCTCGAAGGACGTGTTCGTGCATCAGACGCTCGCTGCAATGGCGGCTGTCATGGACGCCCGGGAGCAGGTCGCGCCGGCCAGCGATGCCGATCGCGGCACACCGCTCACCGGCGACGTCGTGCTGACTCCCGTCCAGCACTGGTTTTTCGAGACCCATCCGCATCACCCCGAGCACTTCGACATGTCGCTGCTGGTCGAGATCGATCCGACGGTGGACCCGGGCCTGCTGGCGCAAGCAGTGAGGGCGGTCATCGACCAGCACGATCTGCTCCGGCTCCGGGCCGAACGCACGCCGGCCGGCGGGTGGCGCCAGCATCTGGACGAGGCGCTGGACAGCCACGCGGTCCGCGTGGTCGACGGCGCCGGGCTGAGTGAGGAGGTGTTCGAGGCGCTGGTCGCGACCGAGGCTGCCAGAGCGCGGCCGGCCCGCCGCCTCGCCGACGGTCCGTTGTTCGAAGCCGTGATCTTCGACGGTGCCGGGGCCCGACCTCACCAGTTGCTGTTGTCAGCCCACCACCTGGTCGTCGATGCGGTTTCGTGGCGGGTCATCACCGAGGATCTCGAGACCGCCTATCAGTGCGTCTGCGCAGATCGGTCGGTCGAGCTCGGTCGCCGCACCACGTCCTTCCAGGACTGGGCCGCGAAGCTCCAGAGCTTCGCCCGCACGGGCGGTTTCGATGATGACCTTGCGTTCTGGTCCGACACCGCATCAGCCGCCGGGCAGCTGACGGTGCCCTGCGACCTGGCCACCGGTCCCAACGACGTCGCGTCCGAGGACCGGGTCACCGCGACCCTGTCCGAAGAAGTCACCACGGCCCTGCTCACGGCGGCCCCCGCTGCCTTCCGGTGCCGCATCGACGATGTCCTGCTGGCGGGAGTCGGACGGACGGTGGCCGACTGGGCGGGCTCCGCGGCGGTCGGTATCGAGAAAGAGGGCCATGGTCGCGAGGACATTCTCGACGGCGTCGAGGTGTCCCGGACGGTCGGCTGGTTCACCACGATCTATCCCATGCTCCTGGAGCTGCCTGAGGGCCGCGATTGGGCGGAGACGGTTGCGGCGATCAAGCGGCAGACCCGCCGGACGCCCCGCGGCATCGGCTTCGGTGCGCTGCGCTATCTGGTTGACCGACCGGGCACCGACGCCCTGCGGAGCCTGCAGCTGCCGATCGCGTTCAACTACCTCGGCCGCTTCGCCGACAGCGCCGGGGACGGCCTGGTCCGGCGTTTCCTGCCGACCCCATGGGTCGACCACTCGCCGGCCGAGGAACGGACCAACCTGCTCGACATCACCGGCGCCGTCACCGACGGCCGGATGACGTTCACCTGGACCTACTCGACGAACCGGCATCACCGCACGACGGTGGCCGGGCTCGCCCGAGCCCTCACCGATGGCCTCACCGAGATCTCCCGAGCGTCGTCGCAGCGGCGCCGGGGCCGGTGACCGTGGGGCCGCTGAACCACCTAGGAACCAACGTCAATCGGACAACAATGAAAGGAAATGCACATGAGTGACAACCCGTTCGACAACGAAGAGGGCACCTTCCTGGTGCTGGTGAACCACGAGAACCAGCACTCCCTGTGGCCCGCTTTCGCCGAGGTGCCGGCCGGCTGGCGCGTCGTCCTGAGCGACGCCTCCCGCGCTGACGCGCTGGTCTACATCGAAACGAACTGGACTGACATCCGACCGAAGAGCCTGATCGAGCTCACCAGCGAGTGACGGCGCCGGGTTTCCGACGGCGGCGCCGCTGTTCTCGACAGTGCGGCATCGACGTCCGTGGAACCAGTGTCTGAATGTCAGTGCAATCTGACCCGGTGTGGTTGGAGGCCGAATAGTCCGCCCGGTTCGCAGTGATCGGGCGCATCCCCCCACATGTCGCTGAGGCGGCGCGCTCCGCGTTGCCGAGGCCACGATTCGGTCGAGTCTGCGCAGCTGGATATCGGCCCACGGACCGACGTTGCCAATCGAAAGAAGGTCAAGACAATGTTGCCGCTTTGGAACCCCGAGATCGCCCTGGACGCCGCACGGTTCTGTGAGGACCAGCGCCGCCAGTGGTCGAATGAGATGACGACAGAGGAACTGGGCGCCTGGCAGGAGCGCGGCGTTGCTGCCACCTTCGATCACTGCCGGGCCGGGTCCGAGTTCTATCGGGAGCACCTGCGGGGGCTGGAGACCCCGTCCTCGCTGGCGGACCTGCAGCAGATTCCCTTCACGACGAAGGACGACCTGCGAGCCCACCTGGACGCTGTGGCGTCCCTGCCGCTCGGACAGGCGTGGGTCTATTACGAGACGACCGGCACGACCGGCGTCGCGACCCCATGCCCGCGGACGACAGGGGATTCGATCCGCACCGGAGCCGCATTGGTGAACGGCTACCGACAGCTCCTGGAGCCTTACGGGGAGAACCTGGTGTTCGCCGTCATGGGCCCCACCGAGCTCCATTCCACCGGGGACACGTTCGGTGATGTGCTCCGCAGCCTGGGGCACGCGACCGTGAAGATGTGGCCCCACTCCCCGCTCGTGGGATTCGAGCGCGCCTGCAATCTGATCAAGCGGCTGGGGGTCAATGCCCTCATCTGCACCCCCGGGATGACCATCCTGCTCGCGCGGGAGATGCTGAATCGGGGTATCCGGCCGGAGAGCCTGGGGATCAAGGTCATCCTCACCGTCGGTGAACTGGCGTCGGAAGGGCTGCTGACCGCGATCGGACACACGTGGGGCGCCGATGTCCACAGCTGCATGTACGCCTCGCAGGAGGCGTCGATCCTCGCCGTGTGCCAGGCCAACGGCGTACTGCGCAGCACTCCGCTGAACTACTTCTATGAGCTGATCGATCCACAGTCCGGCGAGGTGCTCGACTCGGGCGCCGACGCCAGGCAGGGCGAGCTCGTGGTCACGCATCTGTATCAGGGCGCGAAGCCCCTGCTGCGTTATCGCACCGGGGATCTGGTGCGCATCGATGGGCATGGTCAGGATTTCGAGCTGACCCCGATCGGTCGCGTCCGCGATATCGTCCGCGTCCGGGACCGCAACTACTTCGCGCTGGATTTCGAGCGTCAACTGCTCCAGTTCGCCCCCCGCTTCCTGGACTATCAGGTGAGCATCGCGCGGGACGAGTTCGGTGACGATCGCCTCGATGTGGTCTTCGAGCCCGGGCCCTTTGCGAGCGAATCGCTCGTGTCCTATGCGTCCTATGCGACCCAGGCCTTCGATGTGCCGGTCACGGCGACCTGGGGTCCCACTGATGCCCGCACCGCGACGGGCGCCATGGTCAGCTGGAAGGCTGCCCGGATTCGCGATGACAGGAACGATGGGTTCGAGGAGCGGTCGTCCATCCGCCTCGCGGTCGCGCGCGCCGGGAGCAGCAGATGAACCGGTTGGCCTTCGTGGATGGGGACTGGATTCCCGAGGCCACCGGTCTGCTTCCGGTGGGGACGCAGGGGCTGCATTACGGCACCGCGGCGTTCGAGGGCATCCGGACCTATCCCACCGAGACCGGTCGGGCGACGATTCTCTTCCTGTACGCCCATCTGGAGCGGCTGCTCAGGTCCTGTTCCTACCTGCAGATTGAGCTGGGGTATTCGGTCGACGAACTCGCCCGCATCGCCCATGAGCTCGTCGATCGCAACGACGGGCACACCGCTGCGGGCTACATCCGACCGGTCGTGTTCAAGACGCGGCTGCTGCCCGGCACTGCGTTCGGGGTCAGGCTCACCGGGGTTGGCCACGCCGTGGCGATGACGTGGACGCCCATGCCCCGCCGGAACGGGGCAGAGTCGTCGCTGTGGCAGGCGAGCGCCTGCGTCATCCCCACGCAATCCATCAGCGCTGAGGCCAAGCTCTCCGGCAAATACATCGTCAATGCCCTGGCGGTGGACGAGGCGGTCCGCAACGGCCATTCGGACGGCTTGCTGTGCAATCGGGACGGGCACGTGGTCGAGGCGTCGACCAGCAACGTGTTCATCGTGTCGGACGGCGTGCTGGTCACGCCGCCGCTCAGCGACGGCCCGCTTCCCGGGGTCACTCGGGCGGCGGTCCTGACCATTGCTGCCGAGCGTGGAATACCTGTCGTGGAGCGTTCGATGACGGTCGACGACGTGTGTGCCGCCCAGGAGGTCTTCCTGTGCGGAACGGGTGTGGAGATATCGCCGGTGCTTCGAGCCTGCGGTCAACAAATCGGTACCGGTCAAGTGGGTCAGACAACAAAGGAGATTATCGATGCATACGAAGACCTCATCGCATGCGGCGCCGGCTGACTGGGACACGCGCCAGCAGCACTTCCTGGTGAGCCCGCAGAACCTGGATGCCAAGGTGGTCGCGACGCTCGGACCCAAGGGAACCAGCAGCGAGCAGGCAGCGTGGCGCTTTCTGGCGCTGAACGACGCCCTGTCCGGCGAGATCCGGCTCAACAGCACCTATCCCGATGCCGCGGAGATGGTGCGCGATGGTGCTGCCGACGTGCTCGTGGTGGCCAACGCATTCCACGGAGTCAATGAGTTCTATATGGACCCGCGGCTCCAGGTGCACTGTGTGTTCCGGATGCTGACGCCCCTCTACGGCCTCGCCTGCCGGGGCACCAACCCGCCCGAGGGGGAATACACCATCTATTCGCACCCTGCCCCGGTCCCGTTGATCGAAGAACTGCTGCCCGAGGGACATCAGTATTCGGAGGTGGTCCTGTCGAGCTCCACGGCCGAAGCGGCTGCCCAGGCGCGCGTGGCTCCGGCCAGCGTGGCCCTGACGACCACGCTGGCCGCCAAGCGCAACGGCTTGCACATCTTCTCCCGCCAGCGCTGCATCGAGATGGTCTGGACCGTGTTCGCGGCCAGCCAGCCGGCCACGGCGCCTCCGGCAGGGACCATCCCCACTCCTGAACACCAAGCCATCAGACCGGGCGAACTCGTCGTGATTGGCTGACCATTTGCTGTGCCGGCCGGCATCGGGCGACGACCGCCGCAGCGGTGCCGGCCGTCCATCACCAACGAAGGACGGATATTCATGTCAACCCAAACCACGCAGGGGATCACCATCGTTGTCGACAAAGACTCGCCTTCGGGGGTGTCCGCGAACACCTGCGCGCTGCTGGCGATGACCCTCGGTGCCGAGCACCCCGAGTTCCTGGGCCCCGCCGTGACGACCAGCGATGGCGTGTCCCATGCCGGCATCTGCCGGCTGCCGATTCCCGTGCTGGCCGCGCCCAGCAGCACCCTGGCCCAATTCGCCTCGGACGACCGGCTGCGCGTGGTGGGTTTCACGACCGTGGCGGCTCGCGCGCGCACCTATGACAGCTACGGCGCCGAAATGACGGACACCTCGCACGATTCGCTGCAATATCTCGGCATCGCAATGGTCGGCGACCGAAAAGTGATCAGGTCGTTGACCGGCGATCTGCCCCTCTATCGGTAGCGCACTCAGGGGCAGTGATGATTCGACACATCGTGTTGTTCAAGCTGAAGCCGCCATGCTCCTTCGACGACGATCGCGTGCTCGTCGCCGAACGCCTGGCCCAGCAGGTCGGCGAGGAAGTCCCCGTGCTCAAGCGCTGGTCCACCGGCAGAAACCTGTCGACCGGGCGCGCGCAGGCGTACGACTTCATGGTCGAAGGACACCTGGAGACGATGCAGGATGTCGACAGCTATCTGGCGGACCCTTTTCACCAGAAGGCCGTTGCCGCCTGGCGCGAGATCAGCGACTGGGTCGTGATCGACATCGCGGAAGGCGACGGGTGCGGATGAGGACCTTCGATGCTGAGGAGGTGGCTGCGCTGCTGAGTCCGGAGATCGCCTACGAGGTGATGCACAGCACCCTCCGGCAGTTCGGCACGGCCGCGATCATGCAGCCGCTGCGCACCATTCTCCGCCCGGACTCCAGCGATTCCCTGATGGGCGTGATGCCGGCCCATCTGGCCGGCGACGACACGGGATTCGGGGTGAAGATCGCCCTTCTCGTGCCGGACAGCGGCAGTCAGGGACACGCGCGCCATGTCGGAATGGTGATGGTGTTCGACCCGGCGACCGGCGAACCGACGGCGGCGGTCGAGGCGGGCGCGGTCACGGCGCTGCGCACGGCCGCAGTCAGCGCCGTGGCCACCGATTGTCTGGCGAGGGACGACGCCGACACCCTGGCGATCCTGGGATCCGGGGTCCAGGCCCGCAGCCACCTCCGGGCCCTGGCCGGTCGTCGGAGCTATCGCAGGGTGGTGGTCTGGAGCCCGACGGAGAGCCGGGCTAGGGCGATGGCCGCCTGGGGCGAGTCCCTCCTCGGTCAACCCGTGCTCGTCGCCCCGACACCCGGGCAAGCGGTCGCCGGCGCGGCGGTGGTCGTCACCGCAACCGCGTCGAAGCAGCCGCTGCTGGAACACGCCGACATCGCGCCGGGCACGCATATCAACGCGGTGGGGGCCTCCTTCCGCGACTATCGGGAGCTCTCCTCGGAGCTGGTGGCGGCTGCGCGATTCGTCGTGGACAGTCGGGTCTCGGCGCTGGCGGAGTCCGGGGACCTGCTGGAGCCGATCCGCGAGGGCCTGTGCACCGCGGACGACATTCGGGGCGAGCTGGGGGAGATCCTGCGCGGCGAAGCCGTCGGCCGGGAAACCCCGGACGACGTGACGGTCTTCAAGTCGCTGGGCCTTGCGGTCGAGGATGTCGCCGCTGCGTTCGCTGTGGTGCGGATGAGCCAGGCCGACGCAGCGGCCGACCTCGCTCGGGCATGATTTCGAGGATGGCCCGCGCGCCGCAGGGAACGGTCCTGAGCAGCATCCTGCCCGCGCAGGTGGTCTGTGCCGAGGAATTCTCCGCGGGTCCGAGCGATTCGGCGGAGGCCGTCGTGCTGTCCGGCCTGTTTGATGGCGAACGCTCAGCGATAGCGGGCGCGGTGCCCAGGCGCCAGGCACAGTTCGCGGCGGGCCGACGGTGCGCTCGGGCGGCGCTGGGTGAACTCGGGCGTGAGCCTTCGGCGATCCTCCCGGGGGCACGGCGCGAACCCGTGTGGCCCGACGGTGTCGTCGGCAGCATCACCCACTGCGCGGGCTATTGCGCCGCGGCGGTGGCATCGCAGCGCACCGTGTGGAGCCTCGGAATCGACGCCGAGGCCCATGAACCGCTCCCGGAGGGGGTGCTGGAGGTCGTGAGCGATCGCGACGAGCGCGCGCTGCTGCGGCAGTTGGCGCGCACCCATCCCGCGGTGCACTGGTGTCGGGTCCTATTCAGCGCCAAGGAATCGATCTATAAGGCCGTGTTCCCGATCACGCGTCGCTGGCTCGGCTTCGACGACGCAACCCTGACCTGGGACATCTTCGGTGGTTCGTTCCGGGCCCGGCTGAACCCCGACGCCGCCCACGGCTTGGCCCCCGGGTCGGCAGGCCCGCCGGTCGTCACCGGTCGATTCGCTGTGCACGGTGAGCTGATCATGACCGCCGTCGTGCTGGCGCCCCCCGGGCGACCGACGGGCTAATCGGGTCTGCGAGCGAGCACGCAAAGTCCTTCCGGCGCCAG